>DASPNB010000655.1:0-4166 GCA_035626755.1 Flavipsychrobacter sp. | reverse complement strand
CAATAAGTGGAGGAATCGATCCTAATCCCGATGTCGGTTATCCAAGCAATATTTACGATGTAACACTCTACGTTCACCGCGCACGAGATTCTAAAGCATTTGCCGATAACGGCACTTTGTATTTTCCAAAGGGAGTATATCCCGGTTCTTTTGTAATCAGTCACCAATATAGGGAAGATTTTGATCCTATGCTGGGAAAGTTGGTTAGAACTAGCCTTAGAAATGAGATAAACATAATAGGCGATGGTTGGGGAACAGTTTTAAAGTCAAACGGCCTTACCAAGTGGACTGGATCAGTGCAAGAGGGATTTCCTATTCTTACATTAGGTATTATGGGGGTTACACACTGGCGATGGCGCAAAGTATCTAATTTAAGAATAGATGGCTCAGCATTAAAAAACGCCGGAAAGGGTGGAGCTCTGATTGAGGTGCCCTGGTCTGACGGAGTAGTATATGCCGATCCGGACGACGGAGGATTGAATGAAGAAGATGAAAATGGAGCTGCGGGCCGCTGGCAATTCGACCAGGTAACATTTTTCCGTTGCCATTATGGAGTTTACAAACCTTATGGCGGCATTGGTAATCACTACATTGATTGCACATGGAGTCAAAATTTATATGGTGTTTACGCACTCGGTGAACCCGTTCCTCCGGGAAGACCAGGTGGTATGCACAATGGTTGTGACAGATATTCCGGGGGCTGTTTTGAGAAAAGTTCTCAGATGGCTGTCTATTATCGGGATTATCACCACGGTGGCGGGCAGATCATTTTTGATGGGGCCGTTTTCCAATTCAACGCGGTGGGCATTCACATATTGTGTACGGAAGATGCGCGAATGTTTCAGTGTGCCATTTCTATCAGGAATCTTTATTTTGAAAATAGTGGACCAGACCTGGTATTTAACGGCGTAAGGTCTGCGCGAGTTGAAGATTGCGGTATTTCTCGTATGACTTTGATAGGTTCTTCCGTAAATCTCTTCAACTGCTACAATGTGCCTGGTGGCGATAACCTTATCGTTGATGATGGGTCTTCGGTCGTAGCCTATGAGCACAGGTATAAAATAGGTATAAGCAAGAACCTCTTCGTTAACTCCATCTCGTATGATGCTACAAACGAACTTGGGCTTGAAGGTACAGCCACTCATTTTCCTGCTCCTTGGGCACCTTCGTCAGTATGGGGACCTCTAAGAGCGGTCACTTCTGCCAACAAGCAAAATGTTGTGCTATCAACACATTTTGATTACTTCAATGACCTATGGGTCGATTACAACCCTGGTATCCCTGATCACACAAACTTCCAATACTATAATACCTCTTTTGAAAGCAGTCTTTCCACAACGATGGAAGTATTGGGAAACGGCTCTAACAAGATTTATCTGGATGCAGGCAGGCACATTGTGAGCGCAAATATTCACGGAGTGATTAAGGGCGGCAAATATACCGTCTGGTCTATTCACCTCTACACCGAGGACTTTGTGCCCGATGAAGTTCATGGTGATATCTTCGATGAATACGAGGCAACAAACCGTTTGGGGTTTGTTTACTTCAAGAAAGACCAATGGGCCTGTTTTTATGGCATGAAGTACATACCCAATGATTTTCATGTACGCCTTGGTTTCAACAACTACTCAAATACCCCGGTCAGTTTTTATGTCACAGATTTTCAGATCATTCAGTTTGATGACCTGGCCAGCGCCAATTCATTTGTGAATAGCCGTGAATTTGCATATAAGGAAGGTGTGTACCCTCATAAAGAAGGGCCAGCTACAGGAAAAAATGACGAGGGGATAGCCACCGGTAAAAATGGAGGAACGGCCACCGGCAAGAGGATATCTACAAGTGAGAATCCCCCGCCGGACATAACAATAATTGACAGGACAAAAAAAATATGATCTTGTCAGGCCACAGCTATATAGGATAATCCCATGAAAGTGCTTCAACGGTCACGGCAAAGCTTTCGCCAAGATGCGTGGAAGCGCCTATCTTAAATTCAGCTTCAAGGTGAAAGTCTTCTTTTATTATCACTTTGTAAGACGGCTGGAAGCCTGATTGGGATGTTTCAGGTATCATCACTTCTGTCATTAACGACCATGTAGGGCCGCCAGCCGGGCTGAGGAAGAGGCGCACCATGCCCGGGTGCGTATTCTGCAGTGCGGAGATAGTGATCATTTTTATGATAGAGCCATTGCTTCCGGCAGCAGCTGCGGGAGCAGTGAATACGGTTGTTATCGTTCCCGAACCATCCAGGTTGGTATTGGCAGTGGAAACCGTTCCGTTGCCCATAGCAGCTTTTGTCTGCATAAAGTTGCAGCACGCCGATGGCACCTCCGCAGGATATTCCCAGTCAAGGCCTTCGGCTATCACGTTAAAAGTCTGCGCATATTGAGTGGAAGCCATCAGCTTTCCGCCATTTTCTAAGATCAGAGGTTCCTTCAGGTCCACTTCTATAGTTTGCAGGATGGGAGTGGGAGTGGGTGTTGAATTTAGCCTGGGATTTGTAGGGATGGGAACTTCTTTATACAGGGTAGTGACTGTACCTGCTGCGTTCCTGATGAACAGGCGTACAAGACCCGTCTCTGTAGCCTGTGTAGCTTTAATGACGATCGATTTGATAATAGTTCCATTGGTGCCGGACGAAGTAAGCACCGTGGCAAGTGTGCCGGAGCCACCGAGGTTAGGATTAGCTACCGATAGCGCAGCGATTCCTGTTTTTGCAGTTAATAGTGAATAATCGTTACACTCACAGCCGACAGAGATTGATTTTAGGTTCATACAATTACAGTTTACATTTTTATTTTACTGAAATTATATTTTAATTTTTATTATCGCAACTAATGTGAATAATTTTTTGATTCCTTCCCGGCTGTCAGCCTGAGCGCCAAATGGGGCATCATAGCCAAACATCAACACCATATCGCTACTGCCGCCGTGTCCGCATGCGCGAGACACGGCTGGGGCCGGAATCGGGGAATATTAATACCGACATTCCTGTGAAATCGCTGTTTATCCCCTCCTTCAAAAGGAACTAACAGGGCTGTATATTTGGAATTTATCTCCCGCGCATACCGCGCCAGCCGCCGGGAGGACCGCCTCTGCCGCGGGGGCCGTTTTCCAGTCGCTTGATGAGCATTTCTTTGAAGTCGGCTTCGGCCTGGTAGAGTTCTGCGAGCTTGGTAGCTGAGATCACTTTCAGGAATTCGTCTTTATATTTTTTTCGAAGCTCTACCATCTTCTCCCGGTACTCGATGTCATCATCAATGAACTTATGTGCATCGTGCGGGTTCATGTCACCTTTGGCGTTCTTCATATACTTCTTACGAAACTCCATCCGCAAAGTGATGAACTCATCGTCGTAGCGGTTGTACACTGGCCAGAAGCCTTCAGCTTCCTTAGATGACAGATCGAGCCTGTCGGTAATGAAGCCCACCTTGATAGCATGAATGCGTTTGCGGTCAGGCGGACCGGGCTGGGCAAAGGCCTGCAGGCTGAATAAAAGAAAGAGTGTGATATGTAACAGCTGTTTCATGGCTAGTTATATTTTTCGTTGGTGTCCCAACCTGTTTCGTTGAGGTAATCAATGATCTCTTCATTGCCGATGTTCTCCAGTTCGCTAAGGTCGGATGCAGAGAGGTTATTCACTATCATCTCCGTATCAAATTCGTCGGTGTACTGCTGCAGGTAGGAACTGATGGCTTCGTCTGAAACGGAGGCCAGTTGCTGCCGGGCATTAAATGGCGGATCGGTGAAGTATTTATATCCTGCCAAACCTACTGCCAGTATTAAGACCGCTGCGGCGGCACGTACGAGGAAGGGTAGGGCTATTGTCTTTCTATTGTTTTGCTTGCCGGTGCTCTTTGCTTTGGCAAGAATATCGGCGGGCAAAGTGTCAAAATAATTCTGAGGGAGGGCGTGCGGCATAGAATCGCTCCACTGCAGGGGCAGTTCTTCCACCTTTAAAGCAGAAAGGATATTGCCTTCCAGCTCAGCGAAGAAATTCTGCGGAACTTCAAAGGGCATGTGCCGGGGCAATTCAGCCAAGGGGCTCTGCAATTGTCTTAACTCATCCAGTATCTCACTATTCTTTTCCATCTCATTTATTTTGACGTTAAAAGTGCTCCAAAGTTTAATTGTTTGATGCTGATTATTTTAATAAAAACTCTTCTACT
>DASPNB010000654.1:0-3697 GCA_035626755.1 Flavipsychrobacter sp. | reverse complement strand
GCCGGCGACCTCGTGGCGCCGTTGATCAACAGGAACGCCATTAAAGCAGAATACTACAGCGCAAATGCCAAACAGGTGCAGGCAGCGTACAATTATGAGCGTACTATCCTCAACGCCTATATGGAAGTAGCCAACCAAATGGCTAAGATCGGCAACCTGGAAAAAAGCTATGCGCTCCGGCAACAGCAGGTGCAGGCGCTCATTCAGTCTATCGAAATTTCCAACGATCTGTTTCGCTCTGCACGAGCCGATTATATGGAGGTGCTTATGACCCAACGCGATGCTATCGAATCAAAATTCGAACTCATTGAAACCCGGAAACAGCAGATGAATGCACTGGTGAATATCTATAAGCCCTGGGTGGTGGGTGGAAGTAGGTAGTAGCGCTACGATATGTTAGCGAAGCCGCCCATCAGGGCGGCTTCGTTTTTCGTTCAATTATAGCCGTATAACCAGTTCCTTCACCAATCTCCCTATCTGGTCTCTCACTTCGTTGAACTGTGCAGGACCCATTTCTCGTGGGTCAGGTATCTGCCAGTCTATATGCTGCTTCGCCGGCATCCACGGACAGGCATCGCCACAGCCCATGGTTACCACAGCGTCAAAAGGCGCTTCGTCTTTTACTTCGTCCAGGCTCTTGCTGCTATGTTGGCCCAGGTCATACTGCAGTTCCTGCATCGCTACCACCGCCCTGGGATTCACCTGACCGCTAGGACGCGAGCCGGCGCTGAATGCCAGCACCCTGCCCGCGCCATAGATATGAGCAAATGCCTGCGCCATCTGGCTGCGGTTACTGTTCTCTATGCAGACAAAAAGAACTTTCTTCACAGCTTATCTATTTTGATGACACTTATGGCGATCCATAAGAGGTTGATTACTGTAAACCTCGCATCAAACCCATAGATAATATTCAGGGTAATTATCCCAAGCAGAATTACACCGAATCTCTTATGTCTGCCCAGGTGGGCGGCAATACTTTGCTTCATATTTCTGTTTAACTTTTTTATCTAACAGCAACCTGTCTCAGGATCGCAGCAATCCGGCTTACGCGCAAATACTGTAATGCTGTAAATGCCCACATTACTTTTCCTGAACGCTGCTATTTCTTCAGCACTCATGTAGTTGCCGAGTATATCATCCGGTATATGTATCGCTTTTTCTTTTTGAACGGTCACCGACTCGAAACCCGCCTCTTTTATCAGGCCCAGGTAATCATCTTTCTGTATCGCTCCGCTCACGCAGCCGGCATACATTTCCGCTGCCTGTTTCAGGTTAGCGGGAAGTTCACCCACCAGCACAATGTCCGATATACTGAAATGTCCGCGCGGCTTCAACACTCTGAAAATTTCATTGATCACGTTCTTCTTGTTTGGCACCAGGTTCAATACGCAGTTGCTCACTACTACATCCGCTACTTTCGATGTTACAGGCATCTTCTCAATATCTCCCTGCCTGAATTCTACATTGTGAAAGCCCAGCTTCTCTGCATTGGTGCGCGCCTTGGCTATCATTGCTTCCGTAAAGTCAATGCCTATCACCTTCCCCGTTGTCCCGGTCTGCTGGCGGGCTATAAAGCAGTCATTACCTGCACCGCTTCCCAGGTCTATTACCACATCTCCGGGCTTGATTTGGGCAAACTCCGTTGGCAATCCACAGCCGAGTCCCAGGTCTGCATCGGGGTTGTATCCCTCCAGTTTGGTGTAGTCATCGCTCATTATATTATATACCTCGGTGCTGCAGCAGCCCGACCCGCAGCACGATGCCGCGTTTGTATCTTTATCCTGCAAGGCTATCTCGCTATACTTCTGCCTTACCAGTTCCTTCAGTTCCTGTTCAGTCTTCATTTTTATTAGCTTTTTAAATTAATTGCAATATTACGATAGATACGGGCAAAAAAATATCAGCAGCAAGCCCCGTTGTCAGGCAACTCCTTAAAGAACATAGCGAAGAATTCTTTGTACTGCAGCCACACTTTCGGGTCAATACAATAGCACACACTGGTACCTTCTATGGTGCCTTGTATCAGTCCTACTTGTTTCAGTTC
The DNA here is from genome assembly GCA_035626755.1 of Flavipsychrobacter sp. Lineage (GTDB taxonomy): Bacteria > Bacteroidota > Bacteroidia > Chitinophagales > Chitinophagaceae > MKUN01. Next base: position 1,653 of record DASPNB010000654.1, on the reverse strand, counting down.
TTTCAGGTGTTGCGAGATGGTGGCCTGTGCCAGTCCCAGCTCTTCTACCAGGCTGCCACATACACAAGCCCTGGCCCTAATGAGCTCTTGCAGTATGGCAATCCGTGCAGGATGAGCCAGTGCCTTGGCCATAGCCGCCAGCTCATTCTGCTTTTTAGTAAATAGTCCTGTTTTAGTAGCTCCCATATCTATCGTAAAATTACGATTAAGTATCAATCCGCCAAATAAATTTTATCTATGGCAACCATATTATTAGCAAAGACTCCTAAAGACCCAGTTCAGAAGTGATGAAATCTTTTGCTCCTTCAGGACCCGTAAGCTGCAACCAGGCTTCGTTTTTATCACCGGCTATGGAAAGATTGAATGTAAAGAACTCGCAACATTCACGCTCAGTTTTTATAAACTCTGTTAGTTCGTCCACTGTCTTATCTGAACCGGAGAATTTAAATGCATAGCCGTCCGGCAGTTCTTTCTTTTCCGTTACCTGTGCTTTCAGGCTGGCAAGAACGGTCTCTTTCCTTTTCCTTAATTCATCGGAATGCAGCTTGCAAGCCAGTTTTACCTTCTTGTGTTTCGCTTTGCAGCAACCGTCCGAACAACCTGGACTTTTTACAGCAGTCTTATTTTCAGGTTTGGGGCTATTACAAGCTCCTATCGTCCAAACCGCTGCTATTAGTATAAATATCAAATGTTTCATTCTTTGCCTTTTATCAAACAGTTTCTGAGTACATCTCATCCCTTATTTTCTTCAGTTCATTAACCACCTTAACGTCAGTAATTAACCCAAACCTTGGAATACTAACACCCTTCACCTCCACTTGCTCTGTAAACATATCATAGGGACGAATGGCAAACATCTTTCCATCTACGTAAGAACCTGCCTCATACAGGGCCCGGTATACCACCACATATTTATCAGGCGATGCCTCTTCCTTTTCAGTATGATAGCCAACACCTAGTACCTCGTAAGCATAGTTATTGATCTCACCTTCCGGATCATGTTTATAATGGTAGTAAAACCCTGTGGTTATCTGCATAACAATCCGGTGAACTTTAAGACCATTGAGTCATTGAGTAATTCCGCCATTGAGAATTAAGTTAGTTATCCAGCTTCACCTCTATCAGCTTCGGCCAGTTCTTGCCCGTTACAAAGATGCGGTTACCTGCAGCATCGTAGGCTATACCATTCATTACTTCAGGAGCATTTTCATCGTTCATCAGCGGGTAAGGTATACCCGTCTTCTGTCGCAGGTCAAAAAGATTGGCACGGCCTACCACCTTCCCTGTTGCTGGGTCTATCTTGTAGATATAGTCCGTCTGCCATTGGTTGGCATAGATGAAACCCTTTATATATTCCAGCTCATTCAGCGCCTGCACCTGCCCTCTTTCGTCAAGCACCTCTATGCGTTTCACTTCTTTAAAAGTATTCGGGTCCATAAAGTAGAGTATATGACTGCCATCATCATAAATAAGATGGGTACCATCCGTTGTCATCCCCCAGCCTTCCCGGTTCGGAAAAGTAAAGGTGCCCACCTGCTTCAGTGTTTTCTGATCATATATTATACCTGTTTGCTCGCGGTAAGTAAGCTGGTATATCTTACCGTTCAGCACTGTGAGCCCTTCGCCAAAGTATTTGGCATCCATCTTTGTTTT
>DASPNB010000653.1:0-2135 GCA_035626755.1 Flavipsychrobacter sp. | reverse complement strand
TTCTCTATGTTGGCTACCACACCTACTGCAGAGAGCACGATGTCGGCTTCGAGGGTCTCTTCGCCTGTTGCCGTCTTAACGGTGGCTTTTACGCCCGTCTTGGTCTTTTCTACTTTCTCTACAGAGGCGTTGGTCATGATGGTCATGCCCTTCTTCTTGTATATCTTTTCGAGCTCTTTAGAGATGTCCTCGTCCTCTACCGGTACTATGCGCGGCATGAACTCCACGATGGTCACCTTAGTGCCGATGCTGTGATAGAAGTACGCAAATTCCACACCTATAGCGCCAGAGCCGACAACGATCATGCTCTTAGGCTGCTTAGGCAGGTTCATTGCTTCGCGGTAGCCGATGATTGAAGCACCATCGATTGGGATGTTTGGCAACTGGCGGGCACGGCCACCGGTAGCTATTATTATGTGCTTAGCGGCGTGAGCGGTGGTTTTGCCATCGGCGCCGGTAACTTCTACTTCTTTCTTGTTATTGAGCTTACCCATGCCTGTCAGCACGTCGATCTTGTTCTTGCGCATAAGGAACTGGATGCCCTTACTCATTTTATCAGCCACACCGCGGCTGCGCTTTACCATACCACCGAAGTCGGCCTGAAAGTCCTTTACTGAAACGCCGTAATCGGCAGCATGGTTCATATAGTCCATCACCTGTGCAGACTTGAGGAGTGCTTTGGTGGGGATACAACCCCAGTTGAGACAGATACCGCCGAGGCTTTCGCGCTCTACGATAGCAGTTTTATAACCTAGTTGAGATGCACGGATGGCGGCCACATATCCGCCGGGGCCACTACCAATTACGATCACATCGTATGCCATATAAAGGAAAAGTTTAAAAGATTATTGCTTTGGAAAAATAACGGACAAATGTAACTGGAATTTTTGGAATTGTTGGAATTAAAGGGAGGGGAGCGGGTTTGGTCACTGCGAGGAGGCCCCTATCCCCTAAAGGGGACAGAGCATGTGTCTCAATGCCGTCGGAGCGGGAGCGGATGCGGGGAGAGGGTGCGTAGTATTTCGACATTCGTCAAAAAGAGAACGAGCTTTTTCCGCCCCCAGAAAAAGCCCGTTTATTTATATATTATCCCAGTTATGAATAATATGTCTTAAAATTATTCTTAGTGTGCCATATGGCCGTCTTCCATTTTCCTTTTGTGGCGGTTGCCGCGGAGCGAAGGAATGAAGTTCTTCATTGGATGTTCCTCTTCGCCTTCGCCTTGTTCGTTGCGACGATTTGCCAGGTATTGATACAGTTTGTAAGCGGGGTATGCGAGGGCTCCTGCAGCGAGCAGAATGAGGCCTGCGTTTCTTAAGTTCTTATTCATAGCACAGTGTTTTAAATGTTTTGCTTAGAGGGTATAAAAATTGGGCCAGTGGGGTAATTGCTGAATGACTCAATGCACTAAAAAAGCCAGTCGTAGGGACTGGCTTTGGATATGCCTGAGTTGATAATGTATTATTCTGCCTGTTTTCCTTTTTTTGTGCTGGTAAAGATGAAGAGTATGACATGCAATATCGCGAAACCCATAGAGAACTTGTAGAGGGATTCGTCGGTGCTTTCGGTGGTATGATGGTGCAAAACAGCCACAGCGGCCAGCAATATGGCCATACCTATACCGATAAAAGAAACGGTACGGAAACTCTTATTATTGAAGTTGCCCTGGTTAAGCAAGCTGTTCCTCATGCCGTAGAACAGGTACATATCAAAGCCGATGAGCATCCATACGATGAGGCGGATCCATGTATCAGGCGGCAGGAATACCATCATAAACAGGCAAACCACAATACCAAGTATAGGCACCAGGGGCACCAATGGTGTACGGAACGCACGTGGAGCGTCCGGCATTTTCCTGCGCATAACCATTACACCTATACAAACCAATATAAAGGCAAACAAGGTTCCGATACTGGTCATTTCCCCTACTACACGTGCAGGAACAAAAGCTGCAAACAGGCTCACGAAAAGCATGAACAGGAAGTTGTTTTTTGCCGGAGTGCGGAACTTAGGATGCACATCGGAGAAAACTTTTGGTATCAGTCCGTCTTTACTCATAGAGAAAAATACGCGTGACTGGCCCATGAGCATCACCAATATAACCGATGAATAACCAGCCAGGATAGCAATAATGA
>DASPNB010000652.1:0-2308 GCA_035626755.1 Flavipsychrobacter sp. | reverse complement strand
GTATCTTGCCCAATGTTTTCAAGTTATTGAAAGCCCTGTTCTTTTCCAGCGAGTCATACATCTGGTATATACCGCGTTCCTGCTCATTCAACTCTTCGTGCCGTGCCGTAGCCCAGAAATCTTCTCCCCCTGCAGTCGCGCTGTCTGCAACTATTACATCTCTTTTAAATTCTTTACTATTGACGATATTGCTGATGCTGTCCTGGTTAACCGCAATATCTTTATAAGAGGTCGTTTTGCGGACAATAAAACCCAGGGTACGCACCACTTCATCCGACAGCTCCAATTCCGCAGTTATGTTCTCCTTTGTACAAAACCAAAGCGTATCTCCCAACGAACTATATTCCTTATAAAACGACGATTTCTTTACCCAGTTCACATTGGCAGCGGGCGGCATGTCCGCTGCTATATATTGTATGGCGTATACCGAATCCACTATCTTCAGTGTCCCTTCAAAACAGTTCTCCCCTTTGCGCTGCGGTGTAAAATGCAGTGTGATTACGTTGCGGCCGTTTACTTTTTGCGTATCTATTATTTTGTAACGGTAAAAGGTGAGCGCCGTATTGCTGGCGGGGCTCACAAATTCCTTATCGAAGAAGGGCACATAGTTATCATAAGGATTTATGGCCAGGTAAATACGTCCCAGGTATTGAGACATGCTGTTCATCATATTCTTGTTGTTCAGCACTTTTATCTGCGTCGCCCTGATGTATTCTTTGTTCTTCCTTGGCTCGCTTTGATAGTAGTTATCCGATATGGCCTCAGTCAGGTACAGCGGCAGGTAAGGTTTATCATAAGATGTAGAATCCATATTATCGAATATGAAGCCCAACTGCTTAAGATAGGGCACCGGCAATTTCTCAAAGGTTTTCCTTTTGAAGTTCAACAGGTCTATCTGTATTTTGTTATAGGCCTCGTAACGATAGTTAGCCAGCTTATCCGGGTTATTATACGGTTTGGCGCGTATCACTTCCCGCATCAAAACAATAGCGGGGTCTTCACCGGGTTTTATCACTACCTCTTCCAGGTAAGTGGCAGAGCGGTGGAGTTGTATGTTATGTACCGCCTTCCTCCTGTTGCGGTCCACCCTTATAGTTTTCGCATCATATCCTATTACCTGTATTTTCAGGCTATCGTCGGGGAGGCTTTCTACCTGGATAAAGTACTTTCCGTCCACGTCGGTTGTTGTTCCGGTAGAGCCATCCTTGAAAAAGACAGGCGCGAAAGGCACGGGTTGGCCGTCGTCAGCATCAGTTACTTTTCCTGATATTTCATAGCCGGTGAAATGTTGTCTCCTCGCCGGTGCGTACTGTGTACTGTCTTTCCGCAACGAATCGGTTACCTGCGCCCGCAAGGATAGCGTCATCAACAACAATAACCAAAAAATGCTTCCCTGCTTACGATTCATATATCCTTCCGGGTAACTGCGGGTAATATTTAAACTATTAAACCAGTTATGGGTGCAACTGGTTTAATCATACCTTTGTATAAAATAAAAAATCAGGCAAAAATACAATAGCATATCGGTAAACCACTATATTTATAGACTTTATGGATCTAAAGAAGTTTGCGAAGAAAGCGGAGCGGAAGAAAGACAAGTTGATCAGGTTTCTGAAAAAGCTGGATAAGGTGGTACCGGTGGATCTGCACAAGCTGGTAAAGGAAGAGAACAACGGCGTATGGCAGGGGCATGATTGCCTGGCATGTGCCAACTGCTGCAAAACCATGACACCTACTTATACCAAGGAAGACATCAGGCGCATCTCATCACACCTCAATATGACGCCGGGGGATTTTAAGAAGAAATGGCTGTACAAAGACGAAACAGGCGACTGGATGAATACGTCTACGCCCTGCCAGTTCCTCGACGATAAGAACATGTGTACCATCTATGCCATCCGCCCTGCCGATTGCGCTGAATTTCCGCATCATAACAAAAAACCTTTCAATCTGTACAACGACACTTTTATAAACAACGTGGACAAGTGTCCCGCCACTTACGAGCTGGTGAAGAGGCTGCGGAAGCGAGTGGAAAAAGAGTACGAATGGTAAGTGACTACCTGAGTCAAACCCCTTTCTTACATTATCCTGAAAACCGTACTTTCGCAAACAGAGGATAATCCGTTACATCGTGTTGTATTTTTTTCGTTTTTACAAGTCCGTATTTGTATGGCTTGGCCTATGCTGTTGGATAATAAACGCCGGGGCGCAGAGCCCGAAGCGTGAATTCCGCGCGGCCTGGATAGCCACCGTATCCAACATCGACTGGCCATCGAAACCCGGCCTTCCCGCCGAGCAGCAAAAGTCT
>DASPNB010000651.1:0-6804 GCA_035626755.1 Flavipsychrobacter sp. | reverse complement strand
AAGCAGCCACGGTCTACAAAAAAGCACTCTCCAAAAATAAGGAGAACGACGTCCTTAATAACGAAATGTCCCTCGTCCAGCTCTCGCTTAAGAACTACAGCGAGGCCGTGACTTTTGCAGATAAAGTGATCAATGCCAATTCAAAGCTGGCTGCCCAGGCTTATGCGACAAAAGGCTCTGCACAGGGACTCAAAGGCGACTACGACCCGGCTATCCTCACTTTCAAAGATGGCATTAACAAATACCCTGATGACTTCTTCCTGCATTACAACCTGGCTTTCACCCAGCTCAATGGCTCCCAGTATAGCCATGCGGAAGCGTCCGCTAAAAAGGCCATTAACCTGAAGCCCGATTTCGCGGGCAGCCACCTGATCCTGGGCCAGGCTATGTTCTACCAGAACAAGCGCGTGCCTTCTATGCTGGCGCTTTATTATTTCCTGCTGCTGGAGCCTAATACCCCGCGCTCTACCACCGCTCTTTCTATGATAGACCAGGCCGTGAACCTGGGCATCACTAAGGAGGGCGATAAGATCAACGTACAGATACCTAACAATGAGAACGACGAGTTCAGCACTGCGGATGTTATAGTGTCCCTTTCACAGGCCAACAGGTATGACGAGAAGAACAAGTCAAAAAGCGAGCAGCAGATGTTTTGCGAGAGCACCCGCATGCTTTTCACCACGCTGGAAGAGAACAACAAGAACAAGAAGCAGGACATCTGGTGGACATTCTATGTGCCCTTCTTCTCAGACATGACTAAGAACGACAACCTCGACGCTTTCTGCTACCAGGCTATGAGCACCAAGAACAATAACAACGTGAACAACTGGGTGCGTGATAACAAATTCAGGCTCGATAAACTGAAGGCATGGTACGATGCCAACTACGCAAAAAAATAGTTTTTAGTAAAAACCAGGGAAAGGGCGACATAACAGTTGCCCTTTTTTGTTTTTATATGGGTATGCAAGCTTGTGCAAGGTGTGTGCTTGCTTGTGCAATGTTTGTGCAGACTTGCGCAGGGTGTGTGCCTATTTGTGCAATGACTGTGCAGCGTAGTGCAATCTTGATTTTTCTTTATGTGAGCCAGCAGCAAGGGTTTTGGCCGATGGAGCGGTGGCGGGGCAATAAAGAACATGTGAGCATGAGCAGAAAAAGAAAAACCGCAGGGCTCAAAGTAAAGTTACGAAATGAGGGGTGGCAAAAGAGCAGTGCGTTGTTTTTTGTGGGTAAGTTTTTTGCAAAAATGTTTCAAAAAGTGTGAAGAATGTTTCAAAAATGAACGTAAAAAAGCCTGCACTTTTTGTGCAGGCGTGAAATCGTTGAGCAAGAGTATCAAGGATTATATAACAGCCTCATTGTTTCTATGCTGCCATCCTTATCACTTACATACCTGCCTATGTATATGCCGCTGCTCATTCCCTGCGGCAGGCTTAGCTGCGTTTCTCCTTCAGCCGTTCTGTATTCAGCTATTTTCTGGCCTAATTGGTTACACAGTGTCAGTTTGCCCCTTCCATTAGCTTTTACTATAAAGTTACCATTTGTAGGGTTAGGGTAGAGGCTGAAGCTATTCTCTTTTTTGTTAAGGGAGCCAATTCCTGGCTGCTCGCCCTTACCGTGCCGGGCATAGTTGTCATATTCGGCTTCCGTCCCCGGCGAGTCTCCCGCCTTCCGGGGACTCGCCGGCATCAGGGCGGCAAAGTTGAAGTTACCCACTAAAGCTCATACAAACAACGGAGAACTCTCACCGTCCACCCTCGCTAAAAGTCGGCAGACCATCAACCTAAAAAAGCGTAAAACAATCCACCACCTCATACTCACCCTGCACACCGGTAAGATAATACCTTGCAGAACCATGTGGATAGCTGACCATATCCGCAGCAAGACTCCATTTCTTGCTGACCGGATTGGCATGAATGTAATCGAGTTTTTGCCGTGCGAACTCTATACTCCTGCATTCCTTTATATCAAACGAATCCTTGAAAACTTCATGCTTCTTTCCCCTGCTTTGGTCTTTTAGCTGAACTGCGCTTTGCAACTGTGCCAGGATATCCTGCTTGTCAGCCGTTTGCAGCCTCTTTACAATACCATACGCAAGAAAGCGCTTTCCCTCGCCAACAATCGTGTTGAGACTCTTGTCAGATTCGCCGAAGTTGATAAGTACATGGATATGATTGGGCATTATTACATAACCCGTGATTAAATGCCCTCTGCACTTAAGATGGTCGAACCATTTGTACACCAGGTCGTAAGAATTAGTTAACTGGAAAAGAGGAAGCCAATTGTGATTGGTGAAGGTGATGAAATACAGACCGGGTTGGGTTATGTGCGTCTTATCAACTGCCATTACTTAAAGATACTGGCTGCCGGACTATATTTCAACTGTATAGCCTTGATGCCGGCGAGTCTCCGGAAGGCGGGTGACTCGCCGGGGAAGGAAGTTTCCCACATAGCCCTCTCAAAATTTGGAACCGCCCTCCCTCATTTCGTATCTTTACATCAGGCACTGGCAGCTGCATTCACACACCCGTCCTGCTCTTTGAAATCTCTGTAAATCCTCCCCCGTCTTACCAAGTATCAAGTATCGAGTATCAGGATCAGCATCGAGTATCCAGGATCGGGCATCAAGTATCAGCCGTTAACCTGTGTGGTAGTATAATTAACCCAAAATGGTAAGTTCACCTAAAATGCACGTAAAATTCACTTGTCTTCACCACAAAATGGTAGTATAACTTCCGTACAACCCTTATGCAGCAATACTTTCACTACCTCGCAGGCGCTCGCAATTAACCTAAAAAAGCAAAAAATAAAAAAGGCCGCCTTCCGGCAGCCCTTGCAGTGTCTTTTTTAAGCTATGTTATGGTTGAGGAGTCATTGTTACTACGCAGGGAGTAGGTGTGCCGCTGATCACTATGGTGTAAGCAATAGTTATTACCGCACCGCCTGTGAAGGTACCTGATCCGGAGATAGAAACGTTATTAAAGGTCTGAGTAGGAATTACGATTGATGAAGTAGAGCAGTCTATGTTTGCTTCTACATCCAGGCCTTCGTTACCGAGGTTCTCAATCGTAACCACGTTGATAGAATCTTCTATCGGCGGATCGTTTGCTATTATCCGGCTGATGAAGTCGTTGGTTTCGCAATCAGAAGTTGCGTTGTAAGATTGCAGCAGACCGCAGATAATAGGTGCGTCTATCCTGAGCATAAAGTTATAGGTGCTCTTACCCGCTTCTGGCGAGCTTGCTGTAAGTATACAAGGATAAGAGCCGGGCAGTGCGTTATTGTTGCTGAAGATCACCCTGGAGAAAAACGTAGGTATGCCTGTCTTGTTGTCGAAGTCGGTGGTTACGCCTATCGGCAGACCTGTAATGTCCAATGTCACAGTTTCATATACCGGTCCTATAGAGCGCACCTCCAGGTTCCATGAATCATCTTCTCCCTGCCTCACCTGGATGTCATCCACACCCTTAACGGCATAAGGTTGTGTTTGTGCTTTCTCCTTTTTGTTGCAGGAAAAAGTCACGGCTGTAACGGCTAAAAGAAGTAAAGTCGCTAATTTCTTCATTGTAAAAAGTTTAGAAGGCGGCATGGCCGCATATATCCTTGGCGAAAATTAGTAAAAATATCTGATAGATAGTATAATAGCAGGTACAGCTTTTTTCATTAACCGGCTATTTATTCAGCTTTTAGTTATATCGTCTTACCTGCCGGTTTACGGCAGTTTCGGGATAAGGTGGAAGGTGCGCCCCGGCTGCATTACACCTGAAACAAAGAATGAGTACTGTATGTGCAGTCTGCCGACATCGTCAAAGGTTCCTTCACCCGCCAGGCTGGTGTCGGCGTTGAGGGCCTGGTGGGGAATCAACACCCGCATTTCGTTGCAGCTAACCTGCGCGGCCATTGTATGGTTAAGGGCTGCGAAGTTGGTGATATTTATCTCGTGATAGCCTGCATTCTCCACTATTTCGCCTCTTGGCTCCACGGTGCTTTCAAACTCCGGCAGGCCATCGAAAGCGCCCATGTAGTCTTTCAGCAGCCCGCATACCGGCGGAGGCTTCACCTCTATGCTAAAGTCATAGAATTTTTTGCCCTTTACATTGCTTTCGGCTATGAGCTGCACGTCAAAGATGCCGGTATGGCATCTTCAGCAACACGCATGGTCAGTTCGGTAATAAAGCCGGGCTCACCGCCATTAGGCCGCAGGGCAGCAGTAATATACTCCGGCAGGCCTTCCACAGAGAGTTTTACTACTTCATCCACCCGCGGATCGCCTTCGTTAATGGTCAGGGTAGTGATCTCAGTTTCTCCCCCGCCCAGCTCGTAGTTTTTTATACCGTCAATTGTAAAGCTTACCATATATGGCTCCGGCCCTATACAAGAGAATTCTGTAAGTGTGATAAGTGTTATCAGCAGAAATATTTGCAGGTATCTCATTATTGCCAGGTTCGGTGATATCAATAAAAATAGCAAATATTATACATAAAAAAATCCCGGCTTAGCCAGGATTTTTTTAAGGTTGATTCTGCATTTATTAGTTCGATCGCAGCATGGTAAAGTTGCAATCTGTATTACCACCGCTGGTAAATATGGTATAGCTCATTGTTAAGTTGCCCGTAGTAGTGAACGAGCCGGTGCCGCCCACCTGTATGCCATTACCTACTGATTGCAGCGGCACTTCTATTACACCGTTGGCGCAGTTTACATAGCCGTAAACTATCCAGCCATGTGCGCCGAAGTTGCCGAAGCGTACTGAGGCAGTGTTGGTAAACGACAAGAGCGAGTCAGTTCCCGTCAGCTGCCCGTTGCAGGTAGCAGTATAGATATAAGGGCCGGGAAGGCCGCATGCAACTTCATTGCTGATAACGAGGGTAAAGTCATAATACCTTGTACCTGTAGACGCGCCTGTAATAGCGAGGCGGCAATCGTAGGTGCCCATAGCAGCAGAGTTGTTGCTAAAGGTAATGCGGGTACTGAAAGTGGGGATACCGCTTTTGGTGGAGAAGCTAACAGAAACCCCTGAAGGCAGCCCTTCTACATTCAGCGATACCGTTTCCTGGAAGTCACTGGTATTATTGATGGTAAGCATCAGCTCGTCGTCTTCTCCCTGCGAGAGAGAAATGCCTCCCAGTCCGCTAACAGTGTAGATGTTTGGGTTGCCGTTGTTGTTTGATTTGCTGCATGAGCTTGCAGTTATAAGGGCTGCGCCCAGCATGATAAGAGTAAAGATTTTTTTCATTGGAGTTGTTTTAGCGATCCGCGGGATCAGTGCTGAAAATTAGTAAATATTTTCCCAGAGTCCTAGTATTGACAGGCACAAAAAAATAGTCCCCACCTTGGTGGGGACTATTTTTATATTGTTTACTAACAAATTAGTTAGAACGGATCAGAGTGAAGTTACAGCTAACCGGAGCAGAAGAGCTATAGATAGTGTAGCTAACCTGCATGCCAGAAGCAGTGAAAGTACCTGTACCACCTACTTCAAGACCGCCACCTACAGACTGGATAGGGATTTCGATCTTACCGGTAGCGCAATTGATGTTAGCGATAACAACCCAACCACGACGGCCGAAGTTTTCGAACCTTACAGGGTTAACTGCGTCCTCAACAGGAACCTGGGCAGCAGTAACTACTTCAGAAGTAGCAACTACCAGGCTTGAATCGAGCGGATCGCAAACTGCAGTGTAGGTATAAGTACCCAGGGTACCGCACAGAGGATCTGTTTTTACAGTAATAGTGTAACCATAAGTCTTCCTGCCTGTTTCAGTACCATCAGTTACCAGCGTTACATCGTAAACACCAGGATCGGCAGAGTTATTCCTCAGGACAACCTCTGTAGTGAAAGACGGAATACCACCCCATTTAGAAAAATCTACAGAAATACCAGCAGGCAAACCTTCCATACTGAGGGCAACATTCTCCTGGATTGGTCCTATATAATTAAGGAACAGGTCGAATGCGTACTGCTCACCTTGGCTAAGCTCAATGTTGTGCACGTTGCCTACAGTATAGGTAGTTGGTTTGTTGTTGGTACCTGGCTTACATGAAGCAAGACCGATGCATAAAAGTGTAAACAATAAATAAGCTTTTCTCATAAAGTTGATTTTAATTAATTAATGCGGCGATAAAAATAATATGCAGATTCCTTTCTTGCAACTTATTCGGCTGCTAAATAGCGAAAAAAAAAAATAAAATGCAAGCTTTTTTTTGAAAAAGCCTGTTTTAGGCTCATTTTTCGGGCTTTCTATTTAGTTCTGGAGATGATAAAATCTTTTTTGAAGGCCTCCTTTGCGCCCTGAACTACCATATAGTACCTGCCTTCAGGCATATTAGCCAGGGATAAAGCTTTCTGGTAATTCTTCGCGGCTTTTTCCTTCCATTCGTGCTGTAGCAAGCCTTCATTATTATATATAGCTATTGTGAACGCCTGCATTTCGGGCCATTCTATGTAAATGTTTATATAGGCATCGGCCTCCAGGGGGTATAGCTTTAACCTCTTCTCGTTTTCTACCGCTTTAATTACGGGCTTTCTTTCTGTGGCGGCCTGTGCGTATAAGTAGGGGCCGGCCAGCAGCAGTAACAGTAACAGTAAATAAATCCGTTTCATATGCCTTGGTTTTCCTGAAAAGCTACAAAAAACCTGCCCCTATAATAAATGTACATACATGAATAGACAAACGCGATAAACAAAATAGATGTATGTACATACATTTGTGTGATCAAATAAAAAAAGACAATGAAAAAATTAATTATCGCGACACTATTACTTACACAAGTAAACACCGCAGTGCAGGCAAAAGCGCCTAAGGC
>DASPNB010000650.1:0-8003 GCA_035626755.1 Flavipsychrobacter sp. | reverse complement strand
CACACGCCTGATGTACTTAATAGCCGCCACCAGGGTGCCTGTAAAGTTGGCCGTCTTGTTGGTGGCCAGTGTCTGCACCAGGGTAAGCTGTGGCTGTAGCACAAACATGGCAGGAAGCTGCACCAGTCCGCCGCCGCCTACTACGGCATCTACGAACCCCGCAATAAATGCAAAACAACAAAGAGCCAGCACCAGCATAGGCCCAAAATAAAAAATGTCCTGCGTTTATTGCAGGACATTTCTTGTAAAGATGATTGTTTAATTCTTCTGAAACTTTATTACCTGGTGCAGATTTTCTGACACAAGACTTAGTGAATACATACCAGGTATAAATCTCTGTGATTGCTTAGCCAGTTCTTTGTTCAGGCTATTAGCATTTCCTGAATAGCTATATACTGTCTTTCCTACCACATCGGTAACATTCACCTGTGTGGACACATCCCTCACACATTGAATGCCACAAAGTCCCCCTTGCCGCGTGGCGGCCGGGAGATGTCCCTGGTATGCTGGCTGTTTACCTGGATAAAAGCTCGAAAATAAAATGTGTCCACGCGATAGCGGTTTTCGTTAAAATGAAAAGCGCCAAAATTGAAGTATAACTCCCGGCTAATAACTGATCACCTGCTGCTCCATCAGCTCCGGCATCTTGCGGAACTCATATTGCTGGTTGCGCAGCTGGGGTTCAAAGCCTGCCTCGCGTATAGCATCCTGTATGCCATCGGCCGTAAAGCGGTGCGGAGCCCCTGCGGCACTTACGACGTTCTCTTCTATCATTATAGAGCCGAAGTCGTTGGCGCCTGCGTGCAGGCACATCTGCGCTACCTGCTTGCCCACAGTAAGCCAGGAAGCCTGTATGTTCTTTATGTTGGGGAGCATAATGCGGCTCATGGCTATCATGCGTATGTATTCTTCCGCAGTAGTTAAGTTCTTAGTGCCTCGAATACGTTGCAGCAACGTATCTACATCCTGGAAGGTCCATGGTATAAAGGCAACAAAGCCTTTCGCACCTTCCGGTTTCTTTGCCTGTACCTCGCGCAGTTTTACCAGGTGCTCAAAGCGCTCCTCAAGTGTTTCCACGTGGCCAAACATCATAGTGGCCGTGGTGGTCAGGCCTATCTTGTGCGCCTCGTGCATTATGTCCAGCCATTCCTGTGCGCCGCATTTGCCTTTCGATATCAGGCGCCGCACACGGTCGTTCAGTATTTCGGCGCCGGGGCCGGGCATGCTGTCCATACCTGCTTCTTTCAGCGCTATCAGCGCTTCCTGGTGCGAAACCCCTGACACCTTGCAGATATGCGCCACCTCGGGCGGACCGAGTGTATGCAGTTTTAGATTGGGGAATAGTTGTTTCAGTTCCCTGAAAAGCGAAGTGTAATAATCCAGTCCTAATTCAGGATTATGACCGCCTTGCAGCAGCAATTGCTCGCCGCCATAGCGGAAAGTTTCCTCAATCTTTTCTTTGTAGGTTTCTATATCTGTAACGTAAGCTTCTGCGTGGCCGGGTATGCGGTAAAAGTTGCAGAACTTACAGTTGGCAACACACACATTGGTAGTGTTCATGTTGCGGTCTATTATCCATGTTACCTTGCCGTGCGGCACCTGCCTCTTGCGCAGCTCGTTGGCCACATACATCAGCTCTGTAAGGGGAGCCTTCTCAAACAGGTAAATGCCTTCTTCAATGCTCAGAAAATCAAAATTCAGCGCACGTTCGTACAACCCGGGTAACTGCATGGAAATGAGATCAATTAGGGCATAAAATTAAGGAAAACAGGCCTTATAGCCTTATTTATTGTAGGTATATCCCGATAGAACGGGCCCGGTAAAGCCTACTCTTTGTAAATCTTTAGCGTGCTGCCCGTTTGCTTTACACCGTTCACCTCGCAGGAGCTCAGGGTCTCGAAATAATCCTTATTCCACAGGCAACGGGAAGCCCTGCACTCCTCGCTCTTATATTGGATAGCACTAAAACGGTAAACTTTGGATATGGAGGGTAAAAACATGCTGAAATCTGCTTTCTGCCTCAGCTCCGAGTGTATTGACGGCCGATAAAAAGTGGAGTCCGGAGACGACTCTACACCGATCATGACCGTGTCACCGCTATTGGTTATAAGATAAACCGAATCAACGTCCCCAAGAGCAAAACCATGCATTTGTATGTCGATCAGCGAAGCACAACTCACTTTACGGCAACAGCTGCCAAATAGTAAAGAACACAAAAGTGCCAGGAGGTATATACGGTTCATTCGCCGGATTTTTGTTTAATACAACACAATCTGTGCCAAATCGCATGTTTTTATTATTTATCCCCATTTACATTAGGTAGGCTTTGTACTTTCTTCGGTATCAGGGCTTTTTCGTTATTTTGTACTTGATGAGTTCTAAATTAATGACACTTTTTGGTGAGGAAGTGATTCCTGAGCAGATTAATGCTGTTGGCAAAAGTCGTGCTGAAAAGAAACCAACCGCAAAAAAGGAACTCAAGGAGAAGAAAGAAAAGGCCGCTGCGTCTAAGCCGGACTCCGAAGAATTACTCAAAGACTTTGAAGGGGAAAAACAATATTATTCCATCGGCGAAGTCGCAAAGCTTTTCAAAGTAAACACTTCCCACATCCGCTTCTGGACCAACGAATTTAAAATGAAGGTGCGCACTACCCGCAAGGGCGACCGCCTCTACACCACAGAGCAGATAAAGGAACTAAAAGCCATTTACCACCTGGTAAAGGAACGCGGCTATACTATTAAAGGCGCCAAAACCAAACTGAAAGAAAAAAGAAAAACCACCATAGAAGGCGTAGACCTGAAACAATCGCTGCTGCAACTGCGCAATAAACTCGTGCAGATAAAGAACCAGCTGAAATAGAAAGAAGGCAATGAAGAGATTGATATTTTTTGTGATGATGATAGCAAGCCTCAGCGCAGTCGCGCAAAACTTCCAGGCATTTAAGGACGTAGAAAATGGCGCTCTTGTTTTGAAGGGTCCTCTGAATATGGAGCATCTGCGCACGCAGGAGAGCTTCAGGTGGTTTGCGCAAAATGCTGCTTACACCCCCAATGACAGTATCGTAAAGCAGCTTAAGGGAAAACTTTCGCAGTATGATATGGTGGTAGTGATGGGCACCTGGTGCGAGGACTCGCAAACCCTTATCCCAAAGCTCTATACAGTGCTTCAGCAATCGGATTATCCCATGAGGAAGTTGCACATGTTTGGTGTGGACCGTACCAAGGATGCCCTGAACGGCGAAAAAGCTAAGTACAATATTGAAAAGGTTCCCACCATCATTCTCTTTGATGGGGAAAAGGAAATAGGCCGTATCACTGAAGCAGTTCAGCAAAGTATGGAAGCCGACCTGGTTCTGCTGCTGAAGACTCAAGGCAAATTGTAAATCTTATTTACATTTGCGCCATGCAATTACCGGAGCATTTATCCATCGACATACTTAAAGACTGGAACAGCAGTATAGAAATAAGTAAGGAAGCTGAAAATCGTATTTCTGTCAATCGTTCCTACCTCGATGAAATTCTCAAGAGCGGCAATACTTACTATGGCATCAACACCGGTTTCGGTTCGCTCTGCAATGTGAAGATCGAGCCTGATGAATTGGCCCAGCTGCAGGAGAATCTCGTCTGTTCCCATGCCTGTGGTATGGGCGACGAGGTGCCCCAGGAAATTGTTCGCTGGATGCTCTTGCTTAAAGTGCATGGCCTCAGCCAGGGCTATAGCGGCGTGCGCAATGAAATAGTACAACGCCTTGCCGATTTTTATAACAAGGGGCTTAGTCCCGTAGTTTTCGAACTTGGTTCCCTCGGTGCCTCAGGGGATCTTGCTCCTCTCGCTCACTTAAGTCTTCCGCTGTTTGGAAAAGGCCATGTTTGGTATAAGGGTGAAAAGAGATTTGCCGCGGAAGCTTTAAAAGAGGCTGGTTTTTCACCCCTGCCCCTGGCTGCAAAAGAGGGCCTGGCCCTGCTGAATGGTACCCAGTTCATGAGCAGTTATGCTACCTGGTCGCTGATAGAAGCGAGGAGGTTATTGATTTGGGCCGATGTAGTGGCTGCCCTTAGTGCAGAGGCTTTTATGGCCAAAGATGAACCATACAAGCACCCCATACATCGCGTTCGCCCTCACAAAGGACAAATAGATACGGCTGCAAGAATGTTGCAGTTGCTGCAGGATAGCGAAATCCAAAAGCTGCATAAAGAACAGGTACAGGATCCGTATTCATTCCGCTGTGTGCCCCAGGTGCATGGCGCTACAAAGGACGTAGTAGATACAGTTACAAGAGTTGTGGAAACAGAGATCAACTCTGTGACAGATAATCCTATAGTCTTTCACGACGAGGACGCTATCATGAGCGGCGGCAATTTCCACGGCCAGCCACTTGCTTTGCATCTCGATTTTCTTGCAATAGCGATGGCGGAGCTTGCTGGTATTTCTGAACGCCGCACCTATCTGCTGGTAAGTGGTCAGCGCGATCTGCCGCCCTTCCTTGCGCCGGGAGCGGGTTTAAACAGTGGCTTCATGATCGCCCAGTACACCGCAGCGGCAATTGTAAGTCAGAACAAACAGCTCTGTACACCGGCGTCGGTGGACAGCATCGTGAGCAGCAACGGCCAGGAAGATCATGTGAGTATGGGCGCCAACGCAGCTACTAAACTGCGTCGCGTAATAAAAAATGTACAACGGGTGCTGGCAATCGAATTGCTCACGGCTGTACAGGCTATCGATTTCCGCAGGCCGCACAAAACATCGCCGGTACTCGAAGGGGTATATGCAACTCTTAGAAACAAGATTCCGTTTATGGACAGGGATCGCATACTGCACAACGATCTCGTGGCTACAGAGCAGTTACTGAATCAATATCCCCCGGGTATTTCTTAGGGATTACTTCAACAGCTGCACCAGCGAATCCGCCGCTACCTGGTTTTCCGGAAAGTAGATCGACTGGCGGAGGTCTTTGCGTTCCTTATTGGTAAGGTGAAAATTCAGCACCGCGCTTTCGTCTTCGGTTTGCGGATGATACTCCAGCGTAATGAAATGGATATTGTCCATGAATGCAGGTATCATGTCTTTTACGTGTCCGTGATTGTAAGATTGGAAAGCCTGCCATTTTTCTTGTATAGCAAATACCGGGTCGAATAACATCTTTCCCAGTGAGGCAGATTGGCTGGTTTTTCTTTGCGTGGCATTCTCTCGCGTGTCGCGTATTTGCACAAAGATCACTTTCCCTGTATTGGCATTTATCCAGTCGCGGAATACATACAGGTAGCGTGTGGCAAGCTCTACCCCGAAGTTATCGCGGAGGCCCGCATCCATTACGTTCATCCTTGGCTGAGAGGGCAGCTTTACAACAGGAAGGATAAAAGGAAAAGTTGCATTCATACGCAGGGCAGATGTGATACGCAGGTTGTATGGATTTTGTTTGGCGAAGAATGTGGCAAAGTCTACAGCATCAATAGGAGGCGCAGTATCGGCCAGGCTGTACTCCGGACGTGTTAGATAGCTGATAGGTTGTGCCGACATCATCAGCTTGCGGCCATCGTTAATGATTGTGCCGTTGATCACCATTTCCGGGATGTTGCCACTGAATTCCTTGGTTTTATAATCGCCTATTTTTTTGTCAAGAAGCCCTTCGGTATTCCTGATCATTTCCTGCTCCATGGCATAGCCGCGGTCTTTGGTATAAGAGTAGCCGGCTATAGATATCTTATTAAAGGGGCTTACCACATCTACACTGGCGAAGGAAAAGATGATCGCGTTGAGCAAATCCTTACCTACGTTTTCAGTATAAACCCGGTCGTAGGGGTTTTTGATAATACTATCCCGGTGTGCATCGTGTATGCTGCGCCAGTAAGCTCCGCCTATCATGCCGCCCGAAGCCCCCGTAATGAACACTGTATTGGAGAACAACTTCCCCTTTGTTGCACTGTCCAGGTATTGCAGGCTGTGGAATGTCCAGTATGCCGCTCTTGATCCGCCACCGCTAATGCAGATGACCACGAGTGGTGGTTTCCTTGCGGTGTCACCCGTTTTCCCCTTCCAGTTAGCCAGGTGCTGCAACTCCGATTTTTTATCGGCCTCATAACTTTCAGGGTTGAACAGTTCTTTCAGTGTGTGGTAATTGTATTTTGGCTCTATATTCTCGCTGGTTTTATAGTCCATGCCATAAGCAATGCTTCGCAGATCTATAATGCGTGTAGAGATCAGCCACGATGCTACCAGTCCGATGATCACCCATCCCAATACTTCCCAGCTGCGCAGGAAATGTTTCACCGCGCCCACTATTCCCATCATCAGGCTGAACAGGATCAGGAAGCTGCTTCCGGCGGGTATACGCAATACCGGCTGGTCCATAAAGATGCCTAGCAATATCAACAACAGAAAGGAGAAAATAGTCGCAGTTATCGCATTCCGGTGGTGTTTCCTTAGAACTGTGTTGAGCAGCCTGGGATGGTAAGGTTCCAACTCATGGCAGTGCGAGAGCTTCATCGTTTCAGATAGATAGGTGTCAGCCCTGATGATGTCTATCTCATAATCCAGTGCATCATAAGGAATGATATGCCTGATACGCGATGGGTCGGTGATTCTCGATAGCACCACCTTCAGCAAGTCTCTACCTACCCGGAAGAAGTACATGAACGACATCAGTATGACCAGGAAGAAACCGATGTAGAACCCAAGCTGTAGTAACAATATATCTGCTATGGAAGAATGTTCCCTGTAATACTGGAAATGAATGCTCATTATAGAATAGAACACCAGGAAGGCCAGCGGAATTATAGAATTGTTGATACAATACACCAGGAAGGTTTGCCGGGCAGCACCCATATAGGGCATACGGTGGGCGTTGATAATAAAGGTGGTAATGTGCCAGGCCATAATGAAGAGGCCCACACCACCTCCCAGCAGCAGCATACTCATAAAGCTGATGTTACCCAGGTATTCAGGCGCGAGAAAAAGTGTGGAGGCTCCGAATGTGGAAGCAAAATTTCCTGTCAGTGTAAGAACCAGTATTAGCCAGAATGCAAGCAGAAGCTGGTAGCGTCTAAAATGAAGGATGACCAGCTGTACCGGCAGGAAATAATAAAGATTGTTTGCCCTATGCCTGATAGCCTCCTTCGTCATCACTTAGAAAGCTACAATTATTATTCCAAACCTTTATGTCAAAGGATTGTTATATAACACGCGTAACAGGTTTAACTCTCAGTCAAAAAAAAACCGGTAACCCATACTGCTTATGATAGTCAATGATGGGCTGATAAGGACCAAACTTATGCTGCTCCTCTGTAAATGGATCTGCATAAGGGCCATGGTCGTAATCCAACGGCTTGTTCTTTATGTTAGGATAGCCTTCCTTTCCCTCCTTTACCGGGCGCTTGTGTATGCGGTCGTCATTTATGAAGGCCGCTACATCTATTGCTTCTATATCAGTAAGAAACGGCTTCTGCCAGCTCGATTTCAGGTTAGGCATATTAGCCTTTACAAATCTCGCCATTTTCAGCACCCGGTGCATACTGCTGCCCGCCTCGTAGCTATCCATGCCCCACAGTGGAGGGTATATGTAGGTTTTGTTGAACGGGTCCATCTGGCCCTGGCCGTCGTTTCCATGGCAAACCATACAGTGCTGTTCATATACAAGTTTTCCTTTTTCAGGATCTGCGGCGCGTTCCGGATATTTCAGTTCCAGTCCATCGTCACCCTTCACCCTGCTTCCTACCGGTACGTTCTGGCCTACCCAGCGCATGTAGGTGGCCATTGCTCTTATTTCTTTGCTATCCAGTGGAAGGGCTTTGCCATTATGCGGACGTTCTACGCAATTATTGATCCTCTGTTCCAGGGTTAGTATGTCATTTTCCCTCGCCCTGTATTGGGGATAACGTGCATGTGTGCTGAAGTAGTTAAGCCCATAGGGCCGGGTGCCTGCATCCATGTGGCAATTGGTGCAGTTCATTTTGTTGCCCAGGTATTTGCCCTTCGTGCCTTCCGGGCCTATATAGTGGGCCGTATT
>DASPNB010000649.1:0-4473 GCA_035626755.1 Flavipsychrobacter sp. | reverse complement strand
GGTTGTGCCTGCTATTATATATGCAGCCTGGTGCGGTGGCACTCCCTTTAGCAACGGCTGGGGAATACCCATGGCTACCGATATCGCCTTCTCATTAGGTATACTCTCGCTGCTGGGTAAGAAGGCGTCGCTGTCGCTGAGGATATTCCTGACCGCGCTCGCTATCATCGACGACCTGGGTGGTATACTGGCTATCGCTATTTTTTATGCGGGTGAGATAGACCTGGTGTACCTGGGACTCGGCCTCCTCATATTAGTTTTGCTTACAGCACTAAACCTGCTGAAAGTAAAACGGAATTACTTCTTCTTTTTGCCCGGCCTTTTGCTCTGGTACTTCATTTACAACTCTGGTGTGCACGCTACCATTGCAGGAGTAGTGCTGGCTTTTACCATTCCGCTGCGCAACATCAATAAGTTGATACACGGCCTCCACGATCCGGTGAACTTTATCATACTACCGTTTTTTGCATTGGCGAACACAGCTATCGTTTTCCCGGCAGACATTGGTTTTGTATTTACTTCGCAACTGCATCATGGCATCTTTATGGGGCTCGTGCTCGGTAAGCCCCTGGGTATTGTGTTGTTTTCATTATTGGCTGTGAGGTTGAAAATAGCTGAGCTGCCGCAAAGGATGCTTTGGCGGCATATACTGGGTATGGGGATGGTGGCGGGAATTGGCTTTACTATTTCCATCTTTATGGCAACCCTCGCTTTACAGGGCGATGAGCCGCAGACCATTGCCAAGATCGCCATTATGGGAGCGTCCTTAGTTTCCGGTATGCTGGGCTTTGTTTATTTGAAGTATGTCCATGGTAAGACACACCGGGGAGGACGCAATATTGCTGATTCGCTTACTAAATAGAATTTACCGCCTTTAAACAGTTACCGGCCCCGGTGAACTCAATATTAGCATAAAACTCAATCCTCAAATTGGGGAATTGCCGGGCTTTGCCTAAACACAATAAGCTGGCTATCAATTATATATTATCAGGGTGTGCTTATTGCAAAAAAGTATGCCATCTAATTGCCGCAGCTATTCCGTGGCAGGCGGTGAAAACCGTAATTTTAAAGACCATAAAGCTCACACACATGGAACAAATTTTGAACGGAAGCCTGGAGAAGGTCGCGGAATACGAAGCAAAAAATGAGATGCCTTACAACCAACTAATTCACAGCCTGCAAATACCCATATACACCACCGATACTGAGGGTGTTATAACAAGTTTCAACAAAGCAGCGGCCGCTCTCTGGGGCCGCGAACCTGAAATTGGTAAAGATTACTGGTGCGGCTCTTATAAAATATACAAACCTGATGGCTCCGATATGCCCTTGGACGAATGTCCCATGGCTGTATGTTTAAAAGAAAAGCGCCCCGTGCACGGCGAAGAGATAGTTGTAATACGCCCTGATGGTTCTGCGCGCAACGTAGCTCCTCATCCCGAGCCGATCTTCGATAGTGAAGGCAATATGGTAGGCGCTGTAAATATGCTGGTAGACATCACCGCCATTAAAAATACTGAAAGGGTCCTGATAGATAATGAGCGCAAGTTTAAAGAACTGGCGTCAGCACTGGAAAAGAAAGTAGAAGAAAAAACAAATGATCTCAGGCATAAAAATGAAGAGCTGAAAAAAAGTGAAGAACGATACCATAAGATGGTAGAGGAAGTAGAAGATTACGCTATCATTTTAATGGACAAGAACGGCATTATTCAAAATTGGAATCGAGGCGCGGAAAAGATAAAAGGATATAAGGAAGAAGAGATAGTTGGGCAGAGCTTCGAGAAGTTCTATAGTGAAGAGGACCGCAAAAAGGGTGTACCCCGAACGCTGATCAACGAGGCTACACTCAATGGCAAGGCTGTTGCCGAAGGTTGGAGGATGAAAAAGGATGGTTCTAAATTTTGGGCCCTCATTGTAATTACAGCTCTCCACAACGAGAACAACGACATAATAGGTTTCTCAAAGGTGACACGCGATCTCACAGAGCGCAAATATGCTGAGGATAAGTTAAGGGAATACAGTAGTGAGCTGGAGTTCCAGAACAAGGAACTGGAACAATTCGTTTATGCTGCCTCTCACGATATGAAAGAGCCGCTGAGAAAGATCCATCTTTACAATACTTTCATTAGCGAGAGCAAGAATAATGTACTTGACGCAAAATCTGCAGATTATCTTCATCGATCAGTTCTCGCGGTTAAAAGAATGAACGACCTTATTGAAGATCTGCTTACGTATTCACGTACTACTTCTAATACCGAAAGCTTTAGCAATGTGGATTTCAATAAGCTGGTAGACGATCTTACAGAGATACATAAAGATGAATTGGAACACACCAATACACGGGTAGTAAGAGGAAAACTGCCTGTTATCAGAGCTGTGCCCTTCCAATGCAAACAACTGTTGGATAACTTGCTCAGCAATTCCATTAAATACAAGCACCCGGACCGCGATGCCTTGGTTAGTATCCATAGCGAAATAATAAAAGGGGCAGCAATAAAAGAAGAAACAGCTGAGGCCAACAAACTATATCATAAAATATCGATCGTAGATAATGGTATCGGTTTTGAGCCTGCCTATGCCAAAAAGATCTTCGAAATATTTCAGCGACTTAACAACGTGTCCGCTACCAAGGGCTCGGGTATAGGCCTGGCTATTTGCAAAAAGATCATGCAAAACCATAAGGGCTTTATCTCTGCAAGCGGGAAGTTAAACGAAGGTGCCTGTTTTGATATTTATTTTCCTGTAGTTGTTTAAACGCAGAGATCAAGTATTTTCTTGGCGAGGAGCTCAAGTCCTGACTGGGTATCAGGCTTCACAAAATATTCTGTAGCACCGTTCTTCCTGCTTTCGTGCATATATAGCGGCGCGCTGGAGGTGCTGAGCACTACACGCGGTATTTCCTTTAGCCTGTCCTGTTTGCCTATTAATAGCAGGGCTTCAGCTCCGTTTAGCTCAGGCATATTGTAATCCAGTACTATAAGGCTGGGCAGATCTGTATCCGGTTGTTCATTAAGATAGTCCATCGCAGCCTTGCCGTTGGTTACTTTATGCAATATAGCTTCAGGACGCGCTTCAAGAATGGCCTCTTCTATCATATCCAGGTCCTCCTGGTCATCGTCGGCGATGAGTATTTTCACAGTAGTGTTTGTCATGTGGTACCGGGGAAAAGGCACATTCCTGTTGAAGGTATGTTGCTCATCGCCTGGCCACGATTGTCATCTAAGATAGTCTTTATTTGATCAAAGGCACTACATCTGTTTTTGTCTTATTTAAAACAGAGGTAACACTTGAGATAACTCCCGCAATATCAGATAGATCCGCAGGTACTATCATAGAGTTATTTGTTTTCGCCAGCTTACCGAATTCCGTCAGGTATTGTTCTGCTATACGCAGATTTACCGCATTCATACCACCTTCTTCGTTAATGGCAATGGCTATTTCCCTGATACCTTTTGCCGTCGCAGTTGCCACCAGTTCTATTTCTGATGCCTTACCGGCTGCCTCATTTATACGGCGCTGCTTTTCACCTTCTGACCTGGCTATCATTTCCTGCTTATCACCTTCCGCGCGGTTGATTTTGGCTTGCTTATCACCTTCTGACTCGGCTATCAACGCGCGTTTTTCACGCTCAGCACGCATTTGCTTTTCCATCGCGTCACGGATGCTTTGGGGCGGCGAGATATTCTTCACCTCGTAGCGCGATACTTTTATACCCCACGGGTCGCTGGCATTGTCTACCGCATTCACAATACTTGCATTCACCGTTTCGCGTTCCTCAAAGGTCTTATCCAGTTCCATCTTGCCGATAATACTGCGCATGGTAGTCTGAGATATCTGTATTACTGCAAAGCGGTAATTGTCAATGCCATAAGATGCCTTCTGCGGATCGATCACCTGCAAATACAGGATACCATCCACCTCCACGGCGATGTTATCCTTGGTAATACATATCTGTGAGGCTACGTCTATAGCCTGTTCTTTCAGGTTTTGCCTGTAGGCGATCTTGTCGATGAAGGGTATAAGTATATGGAAGCCCGCATCCAGCGTGCGGTTATACTTGCCCAGCCGCTCCACTAT
The DNA here is from genome assembly GCA_035626755.1 of Flavipsychrobacter sp. Taxonomy (GTDB): domain Bacteria; phylum Bacteroidota; class Bacteroidia; order Chitinophagales; family Chitinophagaceae; genus MKUN01. The sequence goes on along the minus strand of DASPNB010000649.1, from coordinate 396 downwards.
ATATACCGAGCGCTGCGGCACCACCTTGAAGGTGAGCATGAAGGCTATAAGTATAAATAAGGCTAAAACAATAAGAATAATGGTAGATGCGCCCATATTTAGTTGCTTGATTTTTTTACGGTTAATACTATGCTTTCATTGCCGGTGATGATAACATTTTCGCCCGGCGCTATTATTTCAGTAGAACTGGCCTGCCAACTGCTGCCCTTAAATGCTATTTTCCCGTTATTCCCTGGACTGATCGCCGTTTCAGCCTTCGCCGTCTTCCCGATGAACTCATCTTCCAGTAGTCCGTCCGGTTTCTTTCTTTGCAGCAACATCTTCTTCAGGCTCTTGCGCAATAGCAATACCGAAAGCAGCGAACTGAGTATAAAGAGTATCAGCTGGTTATTAAAG
>DASPNB010000648.1:0-2748 GCA_035626755.1 Flavipsychrobacter sp. | reverse complement strand
CTTTCAGCCTCGCACGCATGTAGTTAGCGTTCAGTATAGCGACCTCGGTAGACTTACGCACGCCTATGCTACCCAGCATACGGATGTATGCATAAGATATCAGCAGGATACTGGCAGAGCCGTAAGGAGCAGCAGATACTGCACCTACTTCGGTACCGGCCTTATCTTCTACGTGGCCGGGCAGGAACGGAGCCAGGTGCGACTTAACGCAGATAGGACCCATGCCGGGGCCGCCACCACCGTGAGGAATAGCAAAAGTCTTGTGCAGGTTAAGGTGACAAACATCGGCACCAATAAGGCCCGGAGCTGTAAGGCCCACCTGGGCATTCATGTTCGCACCATCCATGTATACTTGTCCGCCGTGCTGGTGAACAATAGCGGTAATATCTTTTATTGATTCTTCATACACACCATAGGTAGAAGGATAGGTAATCATGATACCTGCGAGGTTGGCTGCGTGTTGTGCAGCTTTTGCCTTCAGATCTTCCACATCTACGTATCCGTTTTCGAGCGCCTTTACTACCACTACCTTGTATCCGCACATTACAGCAGAAGCAGGGTTGGTACCATGGGCTGAAATAGGTATCAGCATCACATCGCGGTGACCTTCGCCGCGGCTTTCATGATAGTTGCGGATAGCCAGCAGACCGGCATATTCGCCTTGCGCACCTGAATTAGGTTGGAGGCTGCATGCGTCGAAGGCAGTTATTTCGCAGAGGTAGTCAGCAAGTTCTTTTACTATTTGCAGGTAACCGGCAGCCTGGTTCTTTGGTGCGAACGGATGCATTTTGCTCCAGTGCGCCCAGCTCAGCGGCATCATTTCAGAAGCTGCATTCAGCTTCATGGTACATGAGCCGAGAGAGATCATCGAGGTGTTCAGGCTGAGGTCTTTGTTCTCGAGGAACTTAATATAGCGCATCATCTGTGTTTCGCTGTGGTGCTTATTAAACACCTCGTGTTGCATGAACTCAGAAGTACGGGTAAGTGCAGTGGGTATATGAGTAAGTGCCGTATCTTCATTAATGCTGAAAGCACTTTCACCTGTCAGTACCTCAAGAATATCAGAAACATCAGCTGTTGTAGTCGTTTCATCCAGTGAGATACCGATAAGGCCATTGCCATAATAGCGGAAGTTGATACCAACGTCTTCAGCACGCTGGCGGATCCTGGCTTCATCTTCCACGCTTACTGCTACAGTATCGAAGTATTTAGTGCTGTACAATTTAAGACCCGCGTCGCTGATTGCGTTACCCAGCGATTGTGCCATCACCGCAACACGCTTGGCTATATTCTTCAGACCTGCAGGGCCATGGAAAACGGCATACATAGCAGCCATATTGGCCAGCAATGCCTGTGCAGTACAGATATTAGAAGTTGCTTTCTCGCGCTTGATGTGCTGCTCGCGGGTCTGTAGTGCCATGCGCAGTGCACGATGTCCCTGGGCATCTACGGAGATACCTATAATACGACCCGGGATCTGGCGCTTGAAATCATCCTTACAAGAGAAGAACGCAGCGTGAGGTCCGCCATAGCCAAGAGGTACACCAAAGCGCTGTGCAGAACCAAAAGCCACGTCGGCACCCAGCTCACCCGGAGGCGTTAAAAGTGTGAGTGCCAAGAGGTCGGTTGCCATGGCTACATAAGCACCTACACCGTGTACTTTTTCTATAAAGCTGCGATAATCTTCTACGCTGCCCTTGTCATTAGGATATTGGAGAATAGCACCACAGTAAGTATTGTCAATTTCAGCAGTAGCGAAGTCACCGTATACCACCTGCGCATCTATAGGTATAGCACGTGTTACTACGACGTCTTTTGTTTGCGGGAATACATTATTATCAATGAAGAACTTTGGCTTATCAGGATTGTTTGAATCCTTGTTGGCCGTATGGAAGAACATCGCCATTGCCTCAGCAGCAGCGGTTGCTTCGTCAAGAAGGGAAGCGTTAGCCAGTTGTAAACCGGTGAGGTCGCTTACCATTGTCTGGAAGTTAAGCAGACTTTCAAGGCGACCCTGGCTTATTTCAGCCTGGTAAGGAGTATACTGAGTATACCATCCCGGGTTTTCAAAAACATTACGCAGTATCACGCTCGGAGTGTGCGTGTCGTAGTAACCCTGGCCTATGTAAGTACGGAATACTTCATTCCTGATGGATATCTCTTTTATAAGTTTCAGGTAGTCTGCCTCGCTGAGTGATCCGGGTATATTCAGCTTGTGATCCATGCGGATAGCTGAGGGCACCGTACGGCCAATCAGTTCATCCATATCTGCTACTCCTATAGTGCGGAGCATATCTGCAGTATCCTGCTCATTAGGACCAATGTGGCGGCCTATAAACTCAGAGTTTTGAAGCGAAAACAAATTCATAATTATTCAGTAGAAAGTCGTTAGTAATTACTAGAGAGTTCCGCTGTACGCAGCGCTCTCTAAAAGATTTGCAAAGTTACTTGTATATGAGGGATTTGCAAAAAATAGCCGCTTGAAAGAAGATGACGCCCGTCATCATGAGAAAGTTCATATATATACGGCCCCACAAAAAAGCCGTCCCGTTACCGGGACGGTAACGGGACGGCTTTCAATACTTTTATTGAATTATTGCAAAGTAACTCTTGACGTGTAGGTCTTTTCCGGTGTAATAACCTTCACCATATAGACACCTCTTGCCACCTTGCTGAGGTCAAATTGCAGTTTCCTTTCATCTTTAGCCAGTCTTCTTTCAATCACCTTACCTGCGACGTCGGTTATCA
>DASPNB010000647.1:0-6229 GCA_035626755.1 Flavipsychrobacter sp. | reverse complement strand
AGCCAAAAAGATGCCGTTTTCACCCTATTCTGCCCGCTTAACGGCGTGATCGAACGCGGCTTTAGCTATGCGGGCTATGATTGCTTCTCCCGCTTCCATGTCGCCTTGTACTTCCGTTACGTATATCGCCAGCACCAGGTGCTGACTGTTTGGCAGGGTCACAATTCCTATATCATTCACGGCTGTCGTAATGCCATTTTCACTACCGCTCGTTCCCGTTTTATGAGCTACCACAGTCTCTTTTGGCAGTTGTCCCTTTATGCGCTCACGTTGGGCACGCTCCATCATGCTCCTGAGTGTATCTGTCGAGGTCTTGCTGAGGATGCCGCCGGTATAAAATTTAGCAAGCAGTCCTGCCATGTCCCTCGGTTCGCACCAGTTCTCATAGGGCCGGCTAAAGTCTATCGCACCGGGTTTTCCTTCCGCAGCTACAAGCCCGAAGCCTTTCACTCCCAATGAATGCACCTGGCTATCAAGTGCCTTTACTCCGCCCACCATTTCTGTAAACTTGTTGCAGGTCACGTTATCGCTCATCGCTATCATGTAGTAGAGCATGTCATGTATAGGCACCCCTACAGCCTTTGCTCCATAGGCATCTCTTAGCGGACTGCGTGCGCCTGCGCCCATTTCTTCAGCGGTCATCGGCACCTTCTGGTCTATTTTTAGCTTGCCTGCGTCTATCTGCTGCATTATCAGCAGCGCTAAAGGAAACTTCACCGTGCTTTGCATCGGTTGATGTTCTTCTCCTTTGTAGGAGAAGGTATCGCCTGTTTCAATGTTTATATAGCCCAGCGCAAATTTAGCTTCCACCCCGGCAGCAATGCTGTCAAGGTCCCGGCGCAAAGTGGTAAAATCAGTTCGGAAAGTTTCGGCTTCTTCTTTTGGCTTGCCCGTTTCGGAGTTGCAGCCCCAAAAGCCCAATGCAGCAATGACAATAATGGATAACTTCTTCATCGTTGTTTTTGTTCCAGATACAATAATGTCGCCCTTACTTAAAGGCAACATTATCCTAAACGAAAGTATTTCAATTTTGTTCTCTAACGTTGCGAAAGATTTCTACCTGTTAACGATCATTTTCTTCACCTCTGAAACTCCAGAAGGTGTTTGCAGTTGGTACATATAGATACCATTCGGCAAATTGCCACTGCCTACCCTTACTGAATTTGAACGGTCGCTTACCGTATACGTTTGCAGCAGTTGACCAGTCATGCCATACACAGCTATGGTCCCGCTTCTAGCCCCCACGGGCAGACCGTAGGTAATTGTAGCCTCTCCGTTTGAAGGATTAGGCACAGGATCTGAAATAAAGGCAGTCTGACCTTGAAGCTCCTGTACAGAGAGCTCCACACAAGTTGTCTTATACATAGAGTCACGCATACGGATGAAGAAACCATCGGATGAGCCGGCACCGGTCAGTTGCGTACTACCATAGGTAGCAGCATTCCGGAAGAAGCCCGCCAGGTAAAGCTGGTTACCCTTTCCTTTTACTATGGCATTGCCGCGGTCGTCATCGCCCAAACCACCGCCGGTCTTCACCCATTTCCATTTACCCTCGGTACTGATCCTCGCAACGAAGCTCTGAACGCCAAGGCCATTGACCGGAAGTACGAGGCTGTCTCCGAACTTAGCCCCATCGTTTATATCACCGCACACATATACATTGCAGTTCTTATCGGCCCATACATCGTTGCCCCGCTCCGAACCAAGATCGCTGCCGGCGCGTTTGCCCCAATAGGGCTTTCCTGTCTGCGCGTTCATTTTAAAGACAAACACATCCCTCTTATCATAGTTCTTGACCAGTACAGTATCCATGAAAAGAGAATCCCGGTGCTCACCAGTGATATAGATATTACCATTCTTATCAGAACAGATGCCATTGGCCCAGTCGTCGTCATTACTTCCTGCATGGGTGGCCCATTTAAAGGTTCCGAAAGAATCATATTTGATCACAAAACAATCATAGCCGCCTAGTGTAGTAAAAGTGTCATTACCAAACTTACGTGTGCTGTCAAATCCCCCCGTTACATAAACCCCGTTGCTTTCATCCACACAAATGGCAATGTCTCGTTCTATATATTTAAAGGTAACCGGATCCCATGGCAGGCTGCCAAAAGTCCTTGCCCACTGAAATACCCCGTCCTTATTCATCTTACTGAGCCAGTAGCAATACTTATGATCACCGCTATTAGGGTTAACAGCAGTAACGGACGCACCGCCACAATATAGCAGGCTGTCGGTCATAAAACCTGCCGTATAGATATTACCTTTCTTGTCTATGGCTACATCGTGGCCTTGATCATCGCCATACTGGTTTCCGCAAACGAAGTTGCCCCATAAAGGATTACCATTAGGATCTAGCTTCAAAATAAAACACTGGTCACCTGCGCCATAAGTATATCCTGTGATATTGATCGGCGGAAATAAAATTCCTGAACCCTCCCAGAATGTACCGGTGATCACACTGTTGCCAAGGCTATCTACGTCCATGCCTAATACCCGATCATCAAAATACTGGCCGCCCGCTTTTGCCCAGTAGCAATATCCGTTGCTATCCAGTTTGGCAATAAAAGCCTCCTTGCTATCAGGCACGGCTACATAAGTCAGTGAAAGATTGTTAGTGCCTATTTTGATACTGTCACTGAAATAACCGGCGATGTATATATAACCGAGACCGTCCGATTTCACGCAAGTGAGCTTGTCGCTATGTATGTTACCAATGCGGCTTGCCCACTGTATACTCTGGGCTGAGGATAAGGAGTGAATAAGAACAAAAGCAATAAAGAGTAAGCTTGATCTCATACCAGGTGTATTAAGCAATTATTAAGATTATATTAAGTTAGACGGATAAATTTGGAAAAGCGTTGATAAATAATATATTACAAAATGGGAAATTCATTGTAAGTACGCACCTGTATCTTATTTAAAGCTAAAAAACTCCGGCAGAACAGGTACGACACCTATCCTATACACTACTGCTTTGTGGCAGTGTATTGAACTATACTCCCGCTCACTCCACCCCCTTCATTCCGTTTTTCTCCAGTACTCGTCCTGAACAAATATTTTCCTTGACAAAATAGTCGTACCGGTTATTGACAAAAGCTACCCGCTGGCTGAAGTCCCTGACGCATTCAGGTATTTCGGAACGGGCAAAATTCAAGGCAAGATCGTAATAACTATTTAATCGAATTTAAAACACAAAGCGGCCCGGCACGGCAGCTTTGTGAATCACTAATCTTTTGATTTTATCTAAACCCGAATATCAACGGGAATACAAAAGTCACGATAGTTGTCCATATACAGTAAACAGGTAAATAAGAAGCAATCACCTTCCCCACTCCGCTTATATCCGCTTTTCTTGAAACAACCTTATAGAGCTGCAAGGTAACCAGCACGAGATTCACCAGGATCAATACATTGCCACCCAGCACCGCAGCCCTGTTTGGAGTAATTCCCCATTCAAATATCCTGAACAATATCGCCGACAAAGCTATGCCGTTCACTATTATAGTTACCAGGCACAATAAAAACAGTATCCATTTCTCAGAATTGCTGTTACTTCCCTTTGATGTCTCGGCAATAGAAAAGAAAACTATCGCCATAACACCAACCAGCAAGGCATTGAAGATCATCAGGAATTCCCGGTCGTTGTAAGGATCCTTACCCGAATAGGTGATCGCTATTAAATAAATCACCAGCATCACAAGTACCAGCGGGCTGAATATCTTAGCTATCACAGGTGAAACCTTCCCAACAAGATTAGGATTAGTCTGCGTAAGATAAGTGCCGAGGATCGGCGCAGCCGGAAGGGCGAAAACAACAATATTATCGAAATAAAACACCTCTATATGATACCCTATCAATGAAAAAAGCCCGATAGTCACACCGGTAAGGATGGCGCCTGCTATTACTATAAGCGTGGTCATCACCACCAGGTCGCCATTATATTTCAAAAAGCCCAGTCTCCTTTCTCCATCATTTCCCACCCCTCCAACAAATGCAAAACCCAATATCGACCACAGGAATAAAATCAAATGAATACACGATAATACCAACGTATCACTCGTATCTGAATCCGGCAGAACGTTGATAAATATCAACGCCGCTATGCCGGTAATTGTCATAATGGCTATCTTGCCGATCGGCAATTTATTCTTCCAGGCAAAGTACGCCGCCAGCATCGGGAACACTATAAAACCGATATTCCTGCTGTAGAAGAATTCTTCATTTATAATTAGCAAATCCGGCAGCTTTGCAATAATCCCGGCGATTACCGAGGCTATGATTACAAACAAGATACCCTTGTTGGTACCCAAAGAAAAATCTTCCTTCGCAAAGTTCAATCGTGCATCCCAATACCCCGTCACCGGGTTATCTTCAAGTTGCGGATATAGACTGTTAAAGGCTTTTTTGAAAGCTGACCTGTCGGCTCTATACAGCTTTTCAAGCTGCACGGGATTGTTGAAATTTGATAAAATCTGGTCTTTCATATGCTGGTTAAATTATACTCCAATTTTAATTACACTTTGCAATTCAAAGTGAATGAACAAAAAAAATGCCACCTATCTCTGGGCTTTTATCAATTGCTCCAGTGCCTTAAGGTGATCTACAAAAGCTTTCCTGCCTGTCTTGGTCATGAAATATTTCGTGTTTGGTTTCTTGCCGATAAACGATTTTTCTACTTCTATAAACTTCTCTTTTTCCAATGCTTTAATATGGCTCGCCAGGTTACCATCTGTCACGTCCAGGTACTCCTTCAGCGAGTTAAAATCGAGCATATCATTCACAGCCAGGGCCGACATAATACCGAGTCTTATCCTGCTCTCAAAAGCCTTATTGATTCCATTGATCGTTATCTTCACCGCTCGTATTTGTAATGTATGTAAATGCCGTACGCAATATGAACTATCCCGAAACCTATAGCCCAGAAAAACAAACCAAAGGCAACAAAATAAGCGGACAGTAATCCCAGTACGATCTGGATTATACCCATAAACTTTACCTCTCCGTAAGTAAACTTACCCGCATTAAAAAGTGCCAGCCCATAGAATATCAAGGTCATCGGCACTATCAGTCCAATCATACCCTGCGACAACAAGATCAGGATCAACACTCCACCCGCTGCCAACGGCACAGCCATATGTGCCAGCAGCCTTCTCGATGTAGCATTCCACCCCCGCTCTCCCCTCGTGCTCGCCTTCCTGCCCGAGAGTAAAAGAGCCGTACCTATTGCCAGTACCAGGATTGCCACTGCCAGCAAACACAACTGTCGTAAATCATCTGGCGCCTCCTCATCGGGCCTGAAATGAAGAATATTGTGAGCTATATAAACTCCGGCCAGTGCATAGATCCCGGCCATTATCCCTGCCCAGCCTGCCAGTGAAAGAAATTTGGAAGAGCGCTCCATCATCGAGCGTATCTCAGCCAGGTCCCGGATATGATCCTTTTCTTCTGCCATTTAAAAGTACTTTGTAATTCAAAGTTAGGCAAAGAATTTCACATATACAACAGCACCCTCCTTAAAGCTCAAGATTTTTCTCAAATATTTCCAGCTGCTGATCAGTAAAGTCCAGGTGGGTCACAAACCTCACCAGGTGTTTACCGAATGTAACGCAGGCTATACCCTTCTTCGCCATTGCAGCAACGAAGTCCTTGGCCGGCATATCGCCGGGTAATTCAAATATCACAATGTTAGTAGTGATAGGATAAACATTTTCAACAAAGCTCTTTTTACTGAGTATCTCCCCTATGGTCCTCGCCCGCTGATGGTCATCTCTCAGCCTTTCTACGTTGTTGTCCAGGGCATATATACCTGCCGCCGCCAGGAAACCTGCTTGTCTCCATCCTCCTCCCATTACCTTACGGAAACGACGGGCCTTTTTGATCACTTCCTTTGTCCCTAAAAGCAACGACCCTACCGGGCAACCCAAACCCTTAGACAAGCAAATGGATATTGTGTCAAACACTGCCCCGTAGTCCTTAGGCGTTTCCTTTGTCTCCACCAGTGCATTAAACAGTCTCGCCCCGTCAAGATGCAGGGCAAGATTATTTTCTGTACAGACTTGCTTTATTTTCCTGGCCTCTTCAAAATCATAAATGCTCCCACCACCCTTGTTCATCGTATTCTCCAGCGAAACCAGCCTCGTTAAAGGCAGGTGTATATCCTCGGCATTATTGATGGACTGTTGCACCTGTTCTGCACTGATCCTTCCTAAATCGCCATTCAGCGTTT
>DASPNB010000646.1:0-7450 GCA_035626755.1 Flavipsychrobacter sp. | reverse complement strand
GGATTCGCGCTGTGGCTGGCTGATCATATCTTTAAGACAAAGCAAGTTCCTACTGAAATCGTGTACAGGCAGGGCAAGGCTCCGGGTGTGAAGCATATGCTGGTGATCAATCATTATATTCTGGGGAGCGTGAGCGTGATGCTTATCACTGAACCATGATTCACATGATTTTTAAGATTACCACGATTCTTTAGAAACAAAACTAGACTTTACCAAGAACGTAGACCTCGGTAGGTGTTGGATTACCGCCTTCTTTTTCGAGGGAGATAGCGAAGGCCTGGCCATCTTTGATGACCATATCCAGTTTGGCAACCAATTTGCCATCAGCAAGTTCCAGCGGTAACACGCCCATGCTTACGGGCTTTCCATCCTGTATCACCCACATCTGGTATTGTTTACCTTTTTCTGGAATGGGGAGTTTTTGCATGGCCAGGTAAGCTTCTCCTGACTGTTTGTTCCAGTAGACAGTTGCCGCCATAGGATGACCCGGCACCATGCTCTTCATTGTGATTGCCTGCATCGCAGTGTCGGCCAGCATATCGTTAGCTTTATTCATGGCGACGAACTTTTCATTCATCACGGCATTTGCTTTTTGAATGCTATCAACACTGGACTTTATTAAAGCAAGTTCGGTATCGGCTTTATTGCGCTGCGACCAGAGCATGATGTTTACACCCATGCTGCCCAGTAATACCAGCAGCACCGCCGCATTGGCCCAACTATACTGCCTGCGGCGGACTTCGGGAGTAAAAGGAATGGTACGTGAATGGCTATTATCCTTTACCGCGCTTTCCCCGAAAATGGCGGACCATATTTTTTCCTGCATGAAAGCAGGCGGTGTTTCGGCATGAGCTTCGGCATAGGACTGCATAGCCGACTCGATGGCTGCAATTTCAGCTGCGAGTTCGGGATGTTGAGAGATATGAGTCTCTACCTCTACCCTTTCAGAGGGGCTGAGCGCATCGAGCACATATGCTTCCAAAATGCCTGATTCTATGTATGCTTTTACGTCCACTTTTTTTTCGCTTTGGCTCCCCGCCCACTTTACCAATCACCAAACAGGCCCAACAATAAATATACACTGAAATGCCCTCGCAATACTCTAAGCGCATGACGCATACGGGTCTTTACAGTACCCAGGGGCACATCGAGGGCCTTGGCTATATCATCCTGGGTGTATCCTTTGAAATATGCCAGTTCCACAATAGCCCTGTATGCAGGCTCTAATTTCTCCACTGCTTTGCGCACACCGATCGTATCTGTCTGTTGCTCAGTGCTTCCCTTCTGTATATTAATTACGATATCATCGCCGGTTTGGATTTTTCCCTTCATGATCTCGCCCTTAGAACGGAGCTTATCTATAGCTGCATTACGGGCAATATTGATCATCCAGGTATAAATACGGCCTTTGGCGGGGTCGAAACGCTGGATATTTGACCAAATCTTAACAAATACCTCCTGCAGTACGTCCTGGGCTGTCTGCTCATCGTATATCACCCGCCTGATGATACCGTACAGCACATTAGAGTAGTTGTTGTACAGGTAATTGAAAGCATCTCGGCTCTGCTGCTTCAGCAATTGAACCAGTTCCTCTTCCGTATATATGCTTACCGCAGGCAATGGGTGAATTATATGACGAATATAACTGCAATTTGCCAATCCGGCAATTCGGGAATGTGACTTTAAAGACGCTTTGCGAAACTTTGCGTGTTATAGCGCTCTTTGCGGTTAGGTTTAAACGCAATGTACGCAGAGGTTGCGCGAAGAAGACGCAAAGATCAAAAGGAAATCACTTCGAGAACAGCATGCGGTAGTCGGTGCGGATCTTACCGGCACTGATGTCGTCGAGTTTCTTCTTAATGAGACGTTTTTTTATCGGGGCGAGGTAGTCGATAAAGAGCTTGCCTTCTATATGGTCATATTCGTGCAGGATAACGCGCGCAGTGATACCGCTGAATTCTGCTTCGTGTTCTTTGAAATTTTCATCCATGTAGCGAAGGCGGACATTAGCCGCACGACTCACATCTTCGCGCACCTTTGGTATGCTCAGGCAACCTTCGTTGTAAGCCCAGGGGTCACCGGTTTCGTCTATTTTATGGGCATTTATGAATACCTGCTTGATAGGCTTTTCATTGGGGTAGTCGCGCTTGTCTTCGTCATCGAAGTTCTCCACTATCTGTATAGTATCAACTACGAAAAGCCGAATAGCCTTATTTACCTGGGGCGCGGCGATACCAACACCATTGGAGGCATACATGGTTTCCCACATATCGTTGATGAATTTCTCCAGTTCGGGATAGTCTGCAGAAATATCATCTGCTACTTTGCGGAGTACAGGGTGTCCAAATGCCACAATCGGTAAAACCATATACGAGTCTTAAAAGATGTGCAAAGATAGTGATTAGCCGCGGCTTTCGAGGTATTCCTGCAGGATAATTACCGCGCTGACCGTATCTATCAGGGCTTTATTTTCGCGATCCTTTTTCTTCAGGCCCATCTGCGAGATGGCTTCGGAGGCCATTTTTGATGTGAGGCGCTCATCCCATTTCTGAATGGGCAGTTCTTTGAACACATTCTGAAATTTGCCAATAAATTTATCTACCAAAGGTGTGGCATCTGTGGGGGTATCATCAAAATTCAGGGGATAGCCAATGATTACTTTCTCCACTTCTTCTTTCTGCATGTATTTTTTCAAATAGCCAATCAGTTCATTGCTGTCTACTGTTTCCAGGCCGGTGGCGATGATCTGCAAAGGGTCGGTGACGGCAATGCCGGTACGTTTTCTTCCATAGTCCAGTGCGAGTACTCTTGCCATTCAGTTTGCTTATTATGACGCGTACAGACGACAAAGAGCCGTGCTAACGCTAAGTGCTACTTTTTTATACCGAGTATTGCCGTGCCGGAGCGTTTGAGGATGTCGGTTTCTGCATTCTTCAAGTCCAGGTATTTTTTCATCAATACGCTTTGCCGGACAGGATCTGCTTCGTCTGTGATCTTGCCCATCAGGATTTTTTGCAGGGCTTTGATCTTTATTATCTCGAAGTAGTTCAGGGTGCTGTCTACATCGTTAATATAGTTGAATTCGCCGTGCATTGTCTCTATGCCGTAGTTCTTACTCCAGTTAGGACTGATGTCCTCATTAGTCTGCAAGAGCGTTGCAACTGTCTTCTGCACTTCCGGATCGGGGAAGTTGATAAAGTATTGTACGTCCGGACAAGCATTGTACACTGAGCGGTAATTGATATATGCGTCGTATATCTGCCTTGCCAGAATTGTTTCGATCAGGTCAGGGTCTACACGCTGGTCTATAACATCAGCTACACAGCCGAAGCCTTCATACTCCTTTGCGCCGTGCTCCATTAAAACACGTATAAGATGCCACTCCTGCTCTTCATCATTTCTTTTTTGCCGGAGCTCCGGTATCTCATCGGCGGGAGAAAAATGTTCGGGTTCCGGCAGTACTTTTTCTGTGCGCTGCTGACGCTGGGTTTGCTCTACCCGTTCGCGGATGAACTTGTTCACCAGGTTGAGCATGCCCGACTCATCTACCTGCAGACTGCGTGAGGCCTCACGAATATAATGGCCCTGGAGGGCAAAGTCCTCCGCTTTATTGATGCGGGAAATACTTTCAGCAATTTCGTTTACCAGCTTAGAGCGCTTTACAGGGTCGGTACCTGCATCCTTCAAGCCTACATCTAAGCGGAAGCCGATGACGTCTTTCTTATTGTCCTTTACAAATTCATAGAATCTGGAAGAACCTGATTTTTGAATGAAGCTATCCGGGTCGTCTCCATCAGGTAGTAATACCAGTTGCACATTGAAGCTCTGGGAGAGGGCCATATCCAGACCGCGGAGAGCAGCTTTGATACCCGCAGCATCGCCATCGTAAAGGATGGTGAGGTTGCGCGTGAGCTGGCCTATGAGGCGAAGCTGATCTTCAGTAAGAGAAGTACCACTACTGGCCACTACGTTCTCTACCCCACCCTGATGCAATGAAATAACATCAGTATAACCTTCTACCAGGAAACACTCATCGAGCTTACCAATAGCATTTCGTGACTGGTACATGCCATAGAGTACGCGGCTCTTGATGTAGAGCTCGTTCTCGGGAGTATTTATGTATTTGGGAGCTTTCTCGTTGCTCTTTAATATACGTGCGCCGAAGCCCAGCACACGTCCGGTCATGCTCTGTATTGGAAAAATGACACGACCGCGGTAGGAGTCGTAGTAACGGCCGTCCCGGTTCTTGACGAGTCCTGCCTTTTCCATCAGCTCAGGATTATAGCCTTTGAGCGTGGATGCTTTGTAGAAAGCATCGCCGCTTTCCGGATTGTAGCCAAGGCGGAAACGGTCAATGATCTCTTTGGTAAAACCACGATGCTTGAAATAGGACAAACCTATGTCACGGCCTTCATCGGTCTCCAGCATAGTATCGTGGAAATGCTGGGCAGCGTATTCGTTGAGAATGCGGAGACTTTCCTCGGCCAGCTGCTGTTGCTGCTGCTCGGGGGTGCGCTCTGTTTCCTCTATAGTTATTTTGTAATAGTCGGCCAGCCACCGGATGGCTTCGGGGTAGGTTAACTTCTCATGCTCCTGCACAAAACTGACCACGTTGCCTGCCTTGCCGCAACCAAAGCATTTATAGATGCCTTTGGCAGCAGAAACAGAGAACGAAGGTGTCTTCTCATTATGAAAGGGGCAGTTGGCGATATAATTGGCCCCGCGTTTTTTCAGGCGCACGAACTGACCGACAATATCTATTATGTCGGCGCGGCTCATTACCTCCTGTATACTGGCGGGGGATATCATACTGCGAATGTACGAAATGGGGAGAGCATCGCATTGTATCGTCTAACTAATAGACAAAATGCCTATTTTTAATCTACGCAATCACATGAAAGAAGCTTTTTTATTCCTATTTTAGTTTTTTCCACTATTAGCTATGGTCAGACTTCGGTAGAAAAGGACCAGGCTTACGGGGTGATCAATACATATTTGGCCAGGCAACTAGAACATAAAGAAAGAGATGAGCAGTTGTATTTTGCCAAGAAAAAAGGCAGTATGTTTATTGAAGACCCATATGGTTGCGAGGTCGACACATTGCTTAGAAAACTATCTGATAACGGAATAGATCCGAATGAATTCTTGTCCAAATACTTGCATGAAGATACTTTAGACTGGCTAGCTGATAATATAATTCATGGTTTTAAAACCTGGAACGGCATCGGTGAGACCAAAGTAACTAAACGCCTGGTTTTCCTTTCGAATCAAATCATCAATGGGAAACGACATTTTGCACCTATCAAAATAATGAAGACGTTCCAACAGGTGCATTCTCCAATATATTCCTTCTCAAAGGTTGTCTTTTTAAAGGATAATAGCTACGCGGTTTTTCGTAGTAGTACTGCGTACTCCGGTACCTGCCTGAATTTGTATAGGCTTGATAAAGGCAAATGGAAGATGCTTGATTCCATAAACTGCTGGTACTATTGACACATAAAGTATCAATATGAAAACTGTGCGGTGAATCTCACCCTTTCCCTGTTCTGGCTGAAGAAATATTTCCGTAGCCTCCCGCTAGTTTTTGTCGCGGGTAAAATAAAGGGCCAGCTCTTTATCTTCGGTGACGGTCATAAACTGATCGTTGATCTTCACCAATTTTACCATACCAATGTCAAGCCAGGTGCTTTCGCCGTCGGGTATATATTCCTGGGTGAATTTCAGTTTTACAGTATAATCGCTGGCTTCGGTGATGGGAAACTCGATAGTCCGGTTAAAAAGTTTTTCCAGCGTGAACAATGCAATCTTACCTTCGAGTCGCATCACCGCCTTACCCCCATCGGGTGCGCTGGTGAAAAAAACACTGGCCCTGCCTTCCGGGCGGACACAGGCCCAAACCTTCTCGGACATGTCCTCACCATTTTTGTCCAGCACTTTCAGCGCGATCCGCTCCTTGTCGTCGCCGGATGCCATAACAGTGTCTATCACTCCAACAGCAGTGTTTACAAATGGATTCAAGATAAGCGTATCGTCTTTAAGCCCCCAGGTTCCGAAACACATTTCAGAGATGCCATCGCAGTTGCGGTCAAAGACGAACTGGCGGGTGGCATCACTGAGCCATATTGCTTCCGAGCAATCTTCACTAATGATCGCCCGATATCTTACCATTTTCTGAGCAAAAGATGCCGAAGAAGACAAGATAAACGTAAATACTACCGCAAAAGTTCTCAACAAAGCGCAAAAGTTTCGTCAGTAGCTAAAGATAGCAGAAAATTTCACACGTTCCCTATCCTGGCTAAAGACGTGCCAGTTGCCGTCGTAGTCGATCCGGGTAGGAAGTAGCTTTTTGCCGAATTGCTGGGTGCGAACTTTCATATGTACCCGGAAATCGTAGGCCAGGGTTTTGAAAGAAAGTGAATAGTCACGGGCGACGATGGAGTAATCCGTTTTGCGGAACCAGGTGGTGAGCAAGTCGTAGACTACTTTGTCCTCCTGGCCTTTTTTAGGTGTGGCTTTGAATACGTAGCAATCGATACCCGCATAGGTCTCTGATTGTATTTTGAAATCGTAGCGCTTTGCCTGTTCGGGTTCGAAAATGGCTGCTTTTTCTCCCATGCCGGGAATGCCACTGATTTTAGAGCCGGGATTGAAGATGAGCTGCTTAAGCTGGGCTTTGCTTTTTTCAATTTGTCCCTTGCCGCGCTGGTTAAGGTAACCTGCGACCACGTCGCTCTCACCGCAGACAGTCCCCGTTGTGAAAAAGAGGTACGCATACAATTCGGCCGTATAGTAGCGATAGTCGCCATTGCGTTTGTAGAAGTCACCGGTTACTTTTTCTTCCTCCGTCTTCATGGAGCGGCAACCGCGGCCGGCGGTCTGGCGGGTACGGCTGTGGAGGGAGGCTTTTACCTTTCCTTTTTTGTCATAAACCTTTATATCGTTGATTGCAGAATAGGTAGTGACGCGCAAGGAACGGAAGGCTTTATAGAAAGTAGTATCAGTTCGCACGCGGCGGATGAAAGATTGAACGTCGAAGCCTTTATCGCGGATTACGACTTCGTCCATTTCTATAGGATAGCGGAATTTGCTTGTATCCTGCGCAAAGGAGGATGTACAACAAAAAAGAAAAAGTATGGAAAGTATCTTATGCATTTTGTAGCCTTTCGTTCAGCAACGCCTCTGCCAACACTAAGTCCTCGGGGGTAGTGACCTTGATATTGCTTTTTTCTCCTTCAATGAGAAAAACTTCCGTGCCATAAGCCTCGACAACTGTTGCCTCATCTGTGAAACCGTGGGTATAGGCCTGGTTGAAAGCAGGCAATAATATGTGGGAGCGGAAGGTTTGAGGAGTTTGAACAGAGCGGAGCAGTTCGCGATTGACCGGCTTGCTGGTTTCAGCTTCTATCATCCGGATGCTGTCGGAGACCGCAATGGCCGGTACGGCACTTCC
>DASPNB010000645.1:0-6456 GCA_035626755.1 Flavipsychrobacter sp. | reverse complement strand
GTGGACATGGTGATTTTCCGTGAGAACACAGAAGATATATACGCAGGTATCGAGTTCAACTACGACAGCCCGGAAGCGCAGAAGATGCGTGAGTTCCTGACAGAACTGGGCGCAATTAGCAAAGTACGTTTTCCTGAAACTACTTCCTTTGGTGTGAAGCCAGTTTCTAAGGATGGTTCTGAGCGATTGATCCGTGCAGCAATAAAATATGCACTGGAGCACAACAGACCCTCTGTGACGCTTGTTCATAAGGGCAACATTATGAAGTTCACCGAAGGTGGCTTTAAGAACTGGGGGTATGAACTGGCCGAGCGTGAATTTGGCGATAAAGTATATACCTGGGGACAGTGGGAAAAAGCCCGCAAGACTGAAGGTGAAGATATAGCCAACAGCAACCTGAAGAAAGCAGAAGCCTCAGGTAAGCTGATCATCAAAGATGTGATTGCAGATAACTTCCTGCAGCAGATACTGCTGGCGCCGCAGGACTACTCAGTGGTTGCTACGCTGAACCTGAATGGCGACTATATCTCTGATGCGCTGGCTGCTGCCGTTGGGGGTATAGGCATAGCTCCCGGTGCGAACATCAACTATAATACGGGTCATGCTGTGTTTGAAGCTACACATGGTACTGCTCCAAGATTTGCCAATACTGATACGATGAACCCATCATCGCTGCTGCTGAGCGGAGTGATGATGCTGGAGTATATGGGCTGGAAAGAAGCTGCTGATTGTATCACTGCCTCGCTGAGCACTACCATTAAGCGTAAGCGTGTGACCGTGGACTTCTACAACCTGATGAATGATGCGACCCTGCTGAAGACCAGCGAGTTTGCCAACGAACTGATCAAGAACCTGTAATGGATATAGCTTCGTACATAGATCACACCATTCTGAAACCTGCGACGACCCTCGCGGATATACAGAAGGTGTGTGCGGAGGCAGTAGAATTTAATTTCGCCGCTGTGTGTGTGCCGCCCTACTTTGTAAGAGTAGCAAAGGAACTTATTGCTGGTAGTGAAGTAAAAGTAGCCACTGTGATCGGATTTCCTTTTGGCTATAGCACACGGGGAGCCAAGATGGACGAAATAGCCCAGGGTATAGAGGACGGAGCTGATGAATTTGATATCGTTCACAACATTACAGCGCTAAAGGATGGTGCTTATGAATATATAGCCGATGAAATAGGCCAATGTACCCACCTTGCCCATAACGCTCGAAAAAAAGTGAAAGTGATTGTTGAGAGCGGGATACTAAGCAATGAGGAACTGTTGAAATGCTGCGAGCTATATGCACCGCTAGGGGTTGACTTTATGAAGACCTCGACGGGGTATGCCGAAACAGGCGCTACAGTGCATGCAGTACAGATAATGCGGAAGCATCTGCCCGCCTCCATAGCGATAAAAGCATCAGGGGGGATTCGTACATTTGCCTTTGCGAAAGAACTGATAGAGGCAGGTGCCACGCGCATAGGGTGCTCTGCCAGCCTGCAGATAGTGAAAGAAAGTAAAGAAGCCCTACCCTCGTAAAAACCATGAAGAAACTATACTACATACTTGTATTGTTTTGCTTTTGCCAGACGGCGGATGCACAACCCAGGGTGGACTCTACGGGCATGCCGGTGTATACTGCACTGCATGCTGATAACCGCCTGGATATAGTTCTCAAGAAACGCAAGACAAGCGGTGGCGGAAGCTCTATATACTCAGGGCCGGGCTACAGGGTACAGATATACAGCGGCAGCGACAGGGCGAAAGCCAACAAGATGAAGATCGACTTTGTGCGCCGCTTTCCCGGTGTGCGCGCCTATATAACCTATGTTTCGCCGCACTTCAGGGTGAAGGTGGGCGATTTCGGGTCGAGAGGAGAGGCGCAGGAACTATACCGCCAGCTAAGCACTATATACAATCCCTGCATGATAGTTCCGGATATCGTTGTGTTCCGTAACTTTAGTTCCAATAAAAGCAAAGATGATAAACCAGATACGGACTAAGGCCGAGCAGTATTTTCCTGAAGTACAAGCTATACGCCACCACATCCATTCGCACCCTGAACTTTCCTTCCAGGAACACGAGACATCATCTTTTATAGCACAAAAACTTACCGACTGGGGTATTAAACACCAAACCGGTGTGGCTGGCACCGGCATAGTAGGCATACTGGAAGGTAAGAACCCCAGTAAGCGCTGCATAGCACTTCGTGCCGATATGGATGCCCTGCCGATACAAGAGGCTAATACGACCAGTTACAAATCGCAGAACGATGGCGTAATGCATGCCTGCGGACATGATGTACACAGCAGCTGCCTGCTGGGTGCAGCCAAGATACTGCATGAGCTGCGCGATGAATGGGAAGGGACTATCAAGTTATTGTTCCAACCCGGTGAAGAAAAGCACCCGGGTGGCGCGAGCCTGATGATAGCAGACGGCGTGCTGGAGAACCCGAAGCCTGAATCGATATTTGCGCTGCATGTGTATCCCCATCTGCCTTGTGGCACTGTAGGCTTCCGAGGCGGGCAGTATATGGCAAGCGCAGACGAAATTTATATGACCATACACGGTAAAGGCGGTCATGCCGCCCTGCCCCACCAGACTGTAGATCCGATAGCTATCGGTGCACAAGTAATAGTTGCCCTGCAACAGGTGGTGTCGCGGAAGGCAACAGCCTTTATTCCCTCCGTACTGACCTTTGGTAAGATATCAGGCGGCTTTGCTACCAACGTAATACCTGACAGCGTAGAGATACTAGGCACCTTCCGTACTATGGATGAAAAATGGCGCTATGAAGCTCATGACTGGATCAGAAAAATAACAGAGCAAACCTGTGCGGCCTACGGCGCTACTGCAACTGTAGAAATTCCACAAGGCTACCCTTCCCTCTTTAATGATCCTGCACTTACTGTGCATGCTGAGGGATGGGCCAGGGAATATATGGGAGCTGAAAACGTGAAGACGCTAAGTCCACGTATGGCAGGCGAAGATTTCAGCTTTTATACGCACAATGTGCCGGGATGTTTCTTCAGGATAGGCACTAACACTAACGACAAGGAATTTACCGCACCGGTGCATAATGCTCATTTTGACATTAATGAAAATGCTTTAAAGGTTGGTGTGGGGATGATGGCGTGGGTGGCGTATAAGGCAGTGAACAGATAACAGTTATCAGTTTGCAACAGGCGGATCAAATTTGATGGCAGGAATAGCTATCGGTATTTCACCAAATTGTTTGTCTACGAGTAAAGTATCTCCAATCGACTTAATTTGCCAAACCATTGGGTTGTAGACCTTAAGCTCAGGGGATAAATAACCCTCGATTATCTGCTGCACAGATTCATTATCATTATTTCTCCAATCTACATTTCCCAACAATACACAGGAGTTATTCACCATTAAAGTATCTGAAGGCAATTTATTCCAATCACCCTTTGATATAATCGTTTTAAGTCTGTAGTAAGACGTGTCATTTATCACAGAATCTTGTTCAAGTAAAATAACATCGTGTTTAATAGAAATTGAATCGCTCTTATTGATATAATCAACGACGACATCTCTTATTCGTTCCTGTAAAGAAGTGTGAGTAATTTCCTTCTCAGTACAACTTTGGTTCAGAGTTAACATAAAACATGAGCATAGAAAAGTTACTGCTGCTTTCATATACATCAGTTTGCTTTACCTATAAGTAGGGTTGCATTACAACCACCGAAACCTGATGCTGTTTTCAGCACATAATTCAGTTCTGCAGGTTGCATTTGCGTGGTGACGTTGAGTTGTTCAGAGACACCATTCTCGCTATAACCGGGCGAGGGTATGAGCTGCTGTCTTTGTATCGCTTCGATGATCATCGCTGTCTCTACTACTCCGGCTGCGCCGAGGGTGTGGCCTATGTAGCCTTTGAAGCTGTGAACAGGACTTTGCAGCAGACCTGATGCTGCGAAGGCCTTGGATTCCATTTCATCGTTGTACATAGTGGCTGTGCCGTGAGCAGATATCATGTTGATCTGTGAAGCGTTTATGTTGGCTTCATTCAAGGCACGCTCTATTGCTAATGCCAGTTCTTCACCTGTACGGGATGGACCGGAGATGTGATTGGCATCGTTGGAGGTGGAGCCTGAATGTATTTGCGCCAATGGCATATCTGTTTTTGTAGATAGTATGATAGTCGCTGCCGCTTCGCCCAAATTTATGCCTTTTCTACTTGCATCAAAAGGGCGGCATGGTTCATCTGCAATTGCCTGGAAAGACTGAAAGCCGTTCAGCACAAAGCGCGAAAAACGGTCGCAACCGGTGACGATGGCATTCTTATATTTACCTGCCTGCAGCAAGCGCTGAGCGTGCATCAGTGCCACTACACCTGAAACGCAGGCATGAGATATCACTTCTGCTTTCGCGATACCCAACTCTCTGGCAATAATATTGGCGCTGGTACTAAGTCGCAAGCGCTCTTCAGGCACCTGCTCCAGCCATTCTATATTGCCTTTGGTAGTAGATAGTATAAATATTGTTTGAGAAAGGTCAAGTTCTTCGCGGCATTCATTCAATGCTTGTTTCGCAGAGAATATGGCCAGTTGCTCAAAGGGAGACAATACGTTCTTGCTCCTGGTTTGCTGGTGTATGCTTTGCCAAACAGCAGGTTCAATGCGGGAAGCAAAGAAAGGAGTATTGCTCAGGGAAGCATCTTCGTATCTTTTCACGCCGATCTTACCGGCAGCTACTGCCTGCCAGTTGGTCGCGGTAGTGATACCGAGGGATGAGGTGATGTTGGATGCTATGGCGTAAACTGGGATCATTTGCTCGTGACGCGTCTGACGCCTTGAAGGTGTTCTGACGCTTTGTGGCTTTATTTAATCATTTAACCATTTGCGCTTCCAGTCCTGCATAAAAGGAGGAACGGTGAGCATCAGTTCCATTGTTTCTTTATTGGTGAATACCTGCATTGAGCTACCCGTGGCGATCACCTCATTGGTATTGATATCGAACATAGTATATTTAAAAATCAGCTTTGCAGCCTTTGTATCGTGATAGGTAGTTTCCAGGCGCACCCGATGGCTATAGCGCAATATTTTCTTATAATCGCACTCGATCTTGACGATAGGAATAACTATATTCTCCCGGTACAGATCAAGATAGCGAAGGCCGTAAGCTTTACCGAAGGCTTCACGACCATCTTCGAAGTAGCGGATATAGTGCCCGTGCCAAACTATACCGAGCGGATCGGCCTCGGAAAATTTTACTTCTATTTCCAAACTATGTTTTAGTGTCTTGCTCAAGTCTTAAGTCGTAAGCATTTAGTCGTAAGCATCCGGTGAGGCGTACTGACGGCGAAGAGCCGTACTTACGCTCTGTGTCGCTACAGTTTTTTATCTAAGTCTTTGAGCATGTTGCTGAATGGGTTTGCCCAGTAGTTCCTGAAGCCGATGCTCATTCCGGCTTTGCCAACTACGCGTTGTGTCCACAACACTTCCTTTTTCTCCATATTAACGAAAGTTGCCCAGGCACAGGCTTCTTCCTTTCCTTTGCTCATCCCTTCCACAAAGAAGAGTAGACCGAGGCCTTTGTTTCCCTGGAAATTATATTTCTTCACCAGGTCTTTCACTTTGGTTTCGTCGAGAGTGTGATACAAATTGCCGTCATCATAGAAATAACTCTTTCTTAGTGTATTGTTGGCCTTTTCAGTCACATCCAGGTTGAATTTGACCTCTGAGCGATGAGTTGCCTTCGCTACATCAAACTTCTTAGGCTCTTTTACAAAGAGTTGGTTCCAGCCTACAATATACTTGTCTCTCATTTCGTCGTCGCTGATCTCACCGGCATCTTTCCACTGGGTGGCAGCACCAATGAAATGCACCTGCGAGAAATCAAGTCCTAACCAAGTGAGTTCGGTGTTCCCGTTTGTAATGTCCTCTTTTGTCTGGGCATTTACATTGAATGCAAAAACGAATGCTGCAATTAAAAGTGTAAGCTTTTTCATAAGTACGTATTTTAATTGTTATCCTGTAAAAAGATCTTCAATTCGCAACTAGCTATTTCCTGTTCGTTCACTCTCACTGTCGCCTGCACTATATGGGCGTTCATCACCTGCATTTTGAACAGTACTTCTGTAATAAGGGTTTCTCCTATTCCAGGTAGTTTACTAATTTTTAGATTCTTCAGTGCACCGATGAAACCAACGGGAGCTGGCTTACCATCTTGCTGTGCTTTATAACCTGTACCTGCGGCTGCGGTTTGCGCCATATTCTCTACAAGGCCCTGCTCGGTAAATATACCACCCTCTACAAACAAGTGTCGTTCCCGTACTGTAAATGAAGTTTTTGAAACTGAATCATCAGCGGAAACAATATCATCTATCATTACAAAGGGAGGGCGTTGCGGTATAAAGGCTAATATGTGTTCAGTGCTCGTCATGTCTTCCAAAAATCGAAGTAATTAAACCATTGCTCAGGATACTGTTTCAAACGCTGTT
>DASPNB010000644.1:0-3523 GCA_035626755.1 Flavipsychrobacter sp. | reverse complement strand
AGCCGCATACTGCAGTCCTAAACACGCCAAAAAGAGTAGCGTAATTTTCCTTATCATGCTATAAAACGATTTATTAACCAACGCGAGTTGGCAGTATGTCGTAAAAATAAGATATTCACTAGATAAATACTAATCAAATTTTTAAGATTTATAGGCATTTATGTTATCAGTTTTAATATGTTCTTAATCTTCATTTTTTTATATTAAATCCTATCTTTGCCCACTATTTTTCAAGATATTTTAAAGTATAATTAACTACACCTATGCAATTAAAAGGGTTGGTAAAATTTTTTACCGCGGCGCTTATTCTCATTTCGCTTTATCAGCTGTCTTTTACATTCGTTGTAAAGAACGTTGAAAAGTGGGCACACAAAAAAGCGGAACAAATGGCAGGGCCCAATGCCCCGGATTCACTTGTAAACGCTAAGTATGACAAGATCACAGACAGCCTGCAAGGCGAAGTGGTGTACAAAGTGCCCCTGCTGAAGAAATTCACTTACCTGGAAGCCAAAGAACAAGAGCTGAACTTAGGCCTTGATCTTCAAGGTGGTATGAACGTAACGCTGGAGGTGAGCCTGGATGAACTGGTACGTTCTATGTCGAACAACCCGGACGATGCTGCCCTGAAGAAGGCGATAGCTGATGCCAACAAAGCAAAGGCCAACAGCCAGGCCGATTTCGTAACTCTTTTCGGACAGGAATACCTGAAAGCCAATCCGGGCGCTAAGCTTGCTTTCCTTTTTACCAAGCCTTCTGAAAAGGAGATCACGGTAAATTCTACCAACGAACAGGTACTGGCCAAGATAACCGCAGAATCGAAAAATGCTATCCAGCGGACACACAAGGTGTTGCTTACACGTATAGATAAATTCGGTGTGGCTAACCCTAATGTGAACCTGGACGTGAACAAGGGTATAATAACGGTAGAACTGGCCGGTGTGCGTAACCCTGAGCGTGTGCGTAACTACCTGCAGGCAACTGCTAGCCTCGAGTTCTACGAGGTATATAACGATAACAGGTTCCTTGATGCCTTTAACGCTGCTGACGAAGCTCTTGAAAAATACCTGGCAAGCGATGGCAAACTGATGGTGGAAGACACCGCTAAAGCTGATTCAAATGCTGTAGCTGCTGCTGCAACTCCTGATACTACCGCTAAAACACCGGACACTTCAGGTAGCCTGAGCTCATTGATGAATGACGCCCAGCCTGCTGCAGGAAAGGATAGTGCTACCCTCGCTAAGGGCAAGAACCCGCTCCGCACTATTCTGAGTGCACAACCTGATAAAAACTCATACGACATAGCCGCTGTAGGTTATATACTTAAGAAGGACGTGAACAAGTTCTTCGAATACATGGAACTGGACGTAGTGAAGAACAAGATGCCTGCCAAAATGAAGTTCCTGCTGGGCGCCGAAAAAGACAAACGCAAGAATCCTAACGCTGCTATACCTGTTTATGCTCTGCGCACAACAACAGAAGGTGGTGCCAAGCTGGATGGTAGTGTTGTAACCAGGGCCTTCAAAACGCCTGATCAACTCAGGGGTGGCTGGGAGATCAACATGACGATGAACTCCACAGGTTCAAAGATCTGGAAGAAGCTCACAGGCGAAAACGTAGGTAATTATGTAGCCGTTGTTCTTGACGAACGCGTTTACTCTGCTCCACGCATTATTAATGAAATAGACGGTGGCAGCACTGCCATCACAGGTGACTTCAGCGTAGAAGAAGCAGAAGATCTTGCCAACATCCTGAACACAGGTAAACTGCCTGCACCTGCCACTATCGTACAGGAACAAGTGGTTGGTCCTACCCTGGGTGCTGAGTCTATTGATGCGGGTATGAACTCACTGCTGATCTCTTTCATAGTGATCTTCGTATTGATGCTTATCTATTACAATACCGGTGGTATAGTTGCTAACATTTCGCTGGTGCTGAACGTACTCTTTACTATAGGCATCCTTTCTGCACTGGGCGCTACGCTAACAATGCCCGGTATCGCAGGCCTGGTACTTGGTATCGGCATGGCGGTGGACACGAACGTTATCATCTTTGAGCGTATTAAAGAAGAGCTCTCACGTGGCAGCTCTTACGAAGATGCTGTGAAGAGGGGCTACTATAATTCTCTTGCTCCGGTACTTGATGGTCACGTAACGATCCTTATTACTTCGGTTATCCTGTTCATATTCGGTCTTGGCCCGGTACTTGGTTTCGCTACTACGCAGATCATCTCTATCCTGTTGTCGCTGTTCTGTGGTATCCTGGTATCACGCCTGATAACAGATATTTACATGAGGCGTGGTCGTCACTTTAAGTATTTCACAGGCCTTTCCAGGTCTATCTTCCGAAAGGCACACTTCAACTTTATCGGAGCCCGTAAAATAGCTTATGGAATCTCTGTTATAGTGTTGATAGCCGGAATCGCTTCTTTCTTCAATGGTTTTAACTATGGCGTGGAATTCGACGGTGGTCGCAGCTATACTATCAAGTTTGACCAGAAATTCCAGACTGACGACGTTCGCGAAAAACTGCATACTACATTTGGTGAATACCCTGTAGTGAAAACTATAGGCCAGGACAATCACCTGAACATAACTACTGCCTACCTGATTAAACAACCGGGTAAAGAAGTAGAGGCCCAGGTATTGGCTAAACTGCACGACGGCCTGAAGACCGGTGGATTCATTCCTGCTAACGTAGATGTGAACCAGTTTGCCACTAAATATGTACAGAGCTCACAAACAGTATTGCCTACTATCTCGGATGACCTGAAACAAGGTGCGATTGAAGCCACTGTGCTTTCACTGCTGGCTATCTTCGTTTATATACTGATTCGTTTCCGCAAGTGGCAGTATTCGGTGGGTACCATCGTTGCCTTGCTGCACGACGTTGCCGTCACGCTTGCTGTGTTCTCATTCTTCAGGGGTATGGTGCCTTTCGCACTTGAGATCGATCAGCACTTCATCGCTGCGGTACTTACGGTTATCGGTTTCTCTATGAACGATACCGTAATCGTGTTCGACCGTATCCGTGAATACTTCCGCAAGAACCCCGGTGAGGAAAAAGGAAGCGTCATCAACCGCGCTATCAATGATACCCTAAGCCGCACGATCATGACTTCATTGACGGTATTCCTGTCGGTGCTGATACTGTTCATCTTCGGCGGTGAGGTAACACGAGGTTTCGCCTTCGCAATGCTGATTGGTGTTGTCACGGGTACTTACTCTTCTATCTTCGTGGCTGCTCCTATCCTGGTGGATATGGATAAGAAAGACACGCTGAAGGCGGAAGTGGACCGTGAGGCACACATCGAAGAGCTGAAAAAACTCGCATAACACAAAGATTATCAGATACAAAAATCCCGCCTTAACGATTGAGGCGGGATTTTTGTATCTAGCTCTATTGATTACATTTGCGTATGATCAAGCAGTTTCTGGAACACCTTGGACGGATCACACTGATGATAAAAGGCTCTATCGCCAGGCCCGAAAATGCCCGGGTATACTGGATAGAATTCATGGAGCAG
>DASPNB010000643.1:0-7665 GCA_035626755.1 Flavipsychrobacter sp. | reverse complement strand
TTGTCTTTCCCCTCAGCGTCTGCACGGCTCTTCGCCGTCAGACGCGTTACCACCTTCCTTGCATAACTTGATGCGCACTTCGCGGTTAACCTTATAACCCATCAACTTGTCAACCTATCAACTAATCAACTACCCACCAATCAACTAACTAACCCACCTGTCTCTGCTTGGCTGCGTCCAGGGTATTCTTCATCAGTCCGCAGATCGTCATAAGACCAACTCCCTTTGGCACCGGGGTAATGTAGCTGCACTTAGCAGCAACGTTGTCAAAATCGACATCGCCTACTAGCCTGGAGCCGCTCTTCTTAGTAGCGTCGTCTATGCGGTTGATACCTACGTCTATCACTATCGCGCCTTCTTTTACCATATCGGCGGTAACGTAGCGCGGGCGGCCAATGGCGGCAACTACTATGTCAGCCTGGAGGCATATTTCCTTGAGATTCTTTGTTTTGGAGTGACAAATGGTCACGGTGGCATTGCCCGGCTTTGCATTGCGCGCCATCAGCAGGCTCATAGGCGTACCTACTATATGGCTGCGGCCTATTACTACGCAGTGCATGCCCGTAGTATCTATATTATAGTACTCCAGCATCAGCAGGATACCATATGGTGTAGCCGGCAGGAACGAGGGCTGGTTAAGCACCATCTTTCCTTGCGTTATCGGGTGGAAGCCATCCACGTCCTTCTCAGGCGCTATCGTATTGATAGCGGCATTGTCAGAGATATGCTTAGGCAGCGGCAACTGCACCAGTATCCCGTCAATATTGTCATCGACATTCAGCTTCTTTATTTCCTCTATCAGCTGGTCCTCGGTGATATCGGTCTCAAAACGGAGCAGGGTGGAATCAAAGCCCAGCTCTTCACAGGTCTTTACTTTGTTGCCTACATAGGCTTCAGAAGCGGGGTTGTTGCCTACCAATATGGCTGCCAGGTGGGGCTTTTTCTTGCCCAGGGCTACCATTTTGGCCGTTTCTTCCCTTATCTCAGTTTTGAAGTGCGAGGATACTACTACGCCGTCTAAAATTTGCATGGCGCAAAGATAGGCGGAAACACGATATAACGGTAGCTGTGCAGGCTTGTGCAGCGTAGGTGCCGACTTGTGCAGTGTTTGTGCAAACCTGTGCAAGGTTCGTGCAGGGTTGTGCTGTGTCTGTGCCGGGTAGTGCAGACTTAGACACTACTGAAATCCGTTGTGGTGGCCCATCTTGACATATTTAGAGAAAATATTTTGTATAAGCAGGGCATTTTTGAAAAGAACTAACGATAGCAAGACCATCAGCTACTAAGTTACGAAATGAGAGAAGGCGAACCAAAGAAAAGTTATCTAACGTGGATAACTTTTTTGCAATTTTTGTTCAAAATTTTTCACTTTTTTTTGAAAAAATAGTCAAGTTAGAACCGTGGGTGCAACATGTAAGACAATGAAAGGGAACAAGGCTATCTATACCCCTTCACTTGACCGGTAATAATGTTAACCATACCCATCCATAACATAGAAAGCAAGCCAAAAATGCAGAGTGAGGGAATGGTGAGCCAATATGCCACTAGTCCATAAGGCTTAGCCTCCGCGGGTTCATTTTCCGGAAAATAAACGCAGGCATCATCTCCAACAGAATAGCTATTAAAAAAAGTCACATCATAGTCTTCAAGGGTATAAAGACTATCCTTGTATGTAAATCTGTTGATGGGTTGAGCCAATCTCCCTCCTAATCTAGATCCGGGCAGATCGGGATTAACATGCACTACTTTTCCTTTTGCTTTCTCTGTGCCGACGAGATTGCAACTTTTCACTACAATAAAAAGAAAAAAAATGACCAGTATGCCGGCAATATTTTTCAAGCGCAGATATGGAGTTTAGTACGACGCAGAGACAAAATACATCCTTATATCTAAAATGCCTATCCCGCCAATCATGACGACCATTAGTTTTCACCGGCAAAAACAATCGATTGCATGTACGCCAACTCTTTCCATTAAATGAGCTAATTTCCACTTTCAAAATGTAATTCATGAAAGTCCGAGACATAGTTCAGACCATCGAAGCATTCGCCCCGCTGAATTACCAGGAGAGCTATGATAACAGCGGGCTGCAGGTGGGTGATGCAGATGCCGAGGTAAAAGGTGTGCTGCTGAGCCTGGATGTGACGGAGGAGATAGTAGCCGAGGCCATGGAGCGTGGCTGTAATATGATAGTAGCTCACCACCCGGTTATCTTTTCAGGGCTGAAGCGGCTGACGGGTCGTAATTACGTAGAGCGAGTGGTGCTGAAAGCGATAAAGAATGACATTGCCATATATGCCGCCCATACTAACCTGGATAATATGAAAGCGGGTGTAAATGCCAAAATAGCCGAGAAACTGGGTTTGCAGAACACTTCGATACTGAGCCTGATGATGAACAGCCTGAGCAAACTCTACACCTACGTTCCGGCCAAGGATGCAGATAGGGTAAGGGATGCGATGTTTGCGGCGGGAGCAGGTGATATAGGCAAGTACAGGGAGTGCAGCTTTAATACCGCCGGGACGGGAACCTTTAAGCCGGAGGCCGGTGCCGACCCTGCCATAGGGCAGGCAGGAGGACCAAGGGAATGGGTGGAGGAGGTGAAAATAGAGGTACTGGTAATGAGGGACAGGGAAAAGCAGGTGCTTAAGGCTCTTTTTGAAGCTCATCCATATGAAGAAGTAGCATATGAATTTGTTGCGTTGCAGAACCCTAACCAGGAAATGGGAGCAGGGATGATAGGAATGCTGGCAGAACCGACGGAGGAAATGGCCTTCCTGGAACTGATAAAGGACAAAATGGGGGCAAAATGCATTAAATACACCCAGGTTTTGGGCAAAAAGGTGCAAAAAGTAGCGATTTGCGGTGGATCGGGCAGTTTCCTGCTGAAGGAGGCGATTAGCGCGGGAGCGGACTTCTTTATAACGGCGGATTTTAAATATCACCAGTTCTTTGATGCCGAGCAGCGGATAGTGATAGCCGATATAGGACACTATGAAAGTGAGCAGTACACCCCGGAATTATTAAAGGAGATTCTTAATAAAAAATTCGCTAATTTTGCCTTCCTTTTATCAAATTTATCAACAAATCCGGTAAAATATTTTTGCTAATATATGGCTTCAGTAAAAGACTTTTCAGTTGAGGAAAAACTGGTTGCGGTTCTGACACTTCAGAAGATCGACTCTAAGATAGACGAGATCAGGACCCTGAAAGGCGAACTGCCTATGGAGGTGAGAGACCTTGAGGACGAAATAGAAGGGCTGAAGACCCGACTGAACAATGTTGACGCTGAAATAGAAAGCATCAACAACTTTATCAACCAAAAGACCGATGCTAAAAAAGAAGCACAGGCGCTGATAAAGAAGTATGAAAAACAGCAAGACAACGTAAAGAATAACCGTGAGTTCGAGGCTATCAATAAAGAGATAGAACTGCAGGAACTGGAAGTGAAGCTGAACGAGAAGCACGTGAAAGATGCCAACTTTGAGCAGAAAGAACGCGCTAACCAACGCATTAAAACCGAAGAGAAGATAGCTGAGGTGGAAGCTGCGCTGAAGACTAAGAAGTCGGAACTGGAGAAGATCATTGCCGATACTGAGAAAGAAGAAAAAGAACTGAGCAAAAAATCGGATGAGGCGAAGGAAAAAGTTGATCCACGCCTGATCTCTGCTTACGACCGTATCCGCGGCAGCTATCGCAATGGCCTGGCAGTAGTGCCGATCCTGCGTGATTCATGCGGTGGTTGCTTTAACGTTATCCCTCCACAGCGCCAGAGCGAAATACGCCAGCGCAAGAAGATACTGGTTTGCGAGCACTGCGGCCGTGTATTGGTGGATGTGGATCTGAATGACCAGGTGAAGCTGGGTAAGTAGGACCTCACCCCGGCCCTCTCCACAAGTGGAGAGGGAGATTCAAGTCGAGAGGGAAGTCAAGTGGAGAGGGAGATTCAAGTGGAGAGGGAGATTCAAGTGGTGAGGGAGATTCAAGTGAAGAGGGAGATTCAAGTGGAGAGGGAAGTTCAAGTGGAGAAGATTTTTTTAGATATTTATTAGAAGCGCCTCGTATGAGGCGCTTTTTTGTTTGGCGTGCCCGCGCGATGCGCAACCAGCCCGTATACGAAGGACATCCCCCGGCCGCCACGCGCTCGGGCCGCACACTGGCCACCCCCTTCGCTCGCCCACATGGCCACGCGGCAAGGGGGACTTTTTGGCATGCAATGTGATCGTGACGCAACCGAATGTATTCTCACCACGACCGTGTCGGGACTTTTTGTATTGGGCGAGCGGCGGGGTTGCTTTTGCCCACCCACTGTGCTATCCTCCCCTGAATTTGTCGGTAAGCGACAAATTCTGTACCCTCCCTGCCAGGAGGGGCGTTGTGTGTTTATTGGAACAACGTCCTCTCCCTTCCTTTCCCAGCTAAAGCCAGGAAAGCGAAGCGGGAGGAAGGTACATCTTTGGTGGATGGCGCGGTTTCTGTGTTGATACAGAATTGCTTATAGATAAAATGGAGGGTCGCCGAATTTTATATGGCAGGTAGATTAAAAAGAACATTGGGGTTGACCGAGGTTGTTTTCTTTGGTGCGGGGTCGATCCTGGGTGCGGGCATTTATGCCATCGTTGGGAAGGTTGCCGGATTTAGCGGCAATATGATCTGGCTGTCTTTCACCATTGCCTCAGTTACCGCCCTGATGAGTGCTTTTTCTTATGCCGAACTAAGCAGCATGTTCCCCCGTGCCGGCGCAGAATACGTTTATGCAAAGAACGCGTTCAATGAAAAGATGGCCCTGGTATTGGGGCTGATCATATCTGTTAATGGAATCGTGAGCGGAGCTACTGTTTCGATCGGGTTTGCCGGGTACTTTTCACAACTATGGGATGTGAACCTGTTCGTTGCAGCTTTGGGCGTTATCTGTTTCGTATGGATCGTTAATGTGAGTGGTATAAGACAGTCATCGGTTGTCAATATTATTTTTACGCTCATTGAATTTAGCGGCCTGCTGCTTGTGATCTATGTGGCCTATCCGTACCTGGGCAAGACGAATTATTTCGAAATGCCTCCCGGAGGTTTCAACCATATACTCTTAGCAGCTGCACTCAGCTATTTTGCTTATATCGGATTTGAAGAAATCGTGAAGCTGAGCGAGGAGACAAAGTCGCCGGAGAAAAATATACCCAGAGCACTATTTTCGGCAACCACTATAGTAATGATGATCTACCTGATCGTGGCGGTATGTGTAGTTAGTGTAATTCCCTGGAAAACCCTGGGAGAGAGCTCACACCCATTGTCTGACATCGTGCAGAGCGATATGGGAAAGACAGGCGTAACGATCATTTCTGTTATCGCCCTGTTTTCCACCACCAACACAATACTATCAAATATGATGGGTAGCTCCAGGGTTTTATTACACATAGGCAAGGAGAATAGAAATCTAAGGTGGCTCTCAGTTGTTTCTGAGAAACGCAAGACTCCAGTCTTTGCGTTAGTTGCTGTAGCTGTGATAATGATCGCATTTGCCGCCATCGGCAACCTTGCAACGGTGGCCTTATTAGCTAATCTTTTTATTTTTATCACCTTCCTTTTTGTAAATATTTCTGTAGTTGTGCTGAGGGTCAAATCACCAAGCCTGAAGAGACCTTATCGCATTCCGCTTAATGTCCGTAATATTCCTATTCCAAGTCTATTGGGCATACTGTTAACCTTGATGTTGTTTGGATATAGTGTTTATGGGCTGTTGATTTCAGCGTTTTAATGTATTGCAATTTTGAGAATAAGCCCTCAACAAAGCTTCGACTACTCCCGCAATACTGCGGGACAGGGGCTGCTCAGCCTGACGGTTTTTTGGGTAAGGAATTGAAGCTGTATTTTAAAAGGGCTTGTGCGCAGCGAACTGTTTTACTGTCAATGATAAGTTTGCAATACATTAAAGCCAGGCACAAGTTTATACCCGCCGGGTAAGCAGCCCGCATACGAAGGACATCCCCCGGCCCCCGCGCACGAGGGCCAAGCACTGGCCACCCCCTTCGCCGATGCACACATCCACGCGGCCAAAGGGGGAATTGAAACTGTCATTGCCCTTTATGGGGCGAGCGCACGGATGCATTTGCTCACCCGCTGTATTACCCTCCCCTGAATTTGCCGGCAAGCGACAAATTCTGTCCCCTCCCTGCCAGGAGGGGCGTCGTGTTTGCTATGATGTAGACATTATGGGGCTCTACGCCTACCATTTCCTTTTTCCCGGGAATGATAATATCTTAACGCAAACAAAACTCTTGCTTAATGAAGAAAATTCTGATTGCCCTGCTGTCTTTATCGCTTGTTTCCTGTGGCGGTTCATCTACTTCTAATGATGGGAATGAAAATTCCACCGATGTGTCGTCCTCATCTTCTTCCACCCCTACAGAACAGGATGTAAGGAACGCGCTGAACAAACAACACAATATGGAAGGCTCACCGGGATCGCCCAGGAGATCGATAGAGGTGCATAATGTGAAGATCGGCTCGACCGAAGATCCAAACGAACAGGACCTGATAGACGGCATACCTGAAAAATCGAGCGTGACAATGGCGAAAGTGGAGTATACTAAACGTACCCACTATACAGACGCTATAAAAGCATTTCGTGAGACAGGTACCTTTAAAGTATATAAAGACGACTTTGGAGACTGGAGAGCCATGCTGGATGGCAGCGAGGGTACCAAATATTTTGATGAGCCTGCGGACGGGGTGCAGTAGCCCGCGGCCCCTTAAAATGGGAACAAAGCCCTAATCAGACTCGCTGTGAGGTCTATATAATCTTTAAGAAAACAGGTTGAGCTGGGCGGTGTCGCCGGATTGGTGGTTGTGTTTTTCGGAATGGTCGGTGAAATTGGAGAGTGAGACCCCGAGGAGGCGGACTTTCTTACCTTCTACATCGGATGTAGACAGGATAATTTTTGCAGCGTTCGAAATTGTTTCGGCATCGTCTATCTGTTTGTCGGGGAAGGTATGGCTGCGGGTATTCACTTTGAAATCGTGATACTTGATCTTGACAGTAATAGTCTTGCCTTTTAGCTCGTAGCGTTTCAGGCGTTCTGAGACCTTTACAGAGAGCTTTTCCAACTCTATATTCATTTCCTCCAGGGTAGTGAGATCGTGGGCGAAGGTATCCTCGGCGCCAACGGATTTTGTTTCTCTTTCGGGCTGCACCTCACGGTCGTCTATGCCGCGGACTATCCTGTAATAGAAGCGTCCTGCTTTTCCGAAGAAACGCACCAGATCCTCTTCAGTGAGTTTCTTCAAATCGGCACCTGTGTGGATGTGCATTTTTTTCATTTTGTCGGCAGTGACCTTGCCAACACCGTAAAATTTCTCAACCGGCAATTGCTCCATAAATTCCTCTATGGCAGTTGGACCTATGAAAGCGAGGCCATCAGGCTTGCGTAAGTCGGAAGCCACCTTAGCAACAAACTTGCTTGTTGAAATTCCGGCGGAAGCGGTAAGATGCAATTCATCTTTTATTGCCTGCTTTATCTGCTTAGCGATCTCAATAGCTGAGCCTATGCCTTGCTTATCTTCTGTAACGTCGAGGTAGGCTTCATCGAGGGAAAGGGGTTCTATGATATCTGTATAGCGGCGGAATATCTCACGGATCTTTTCCGATACTTCCTTGTAGGCTGCGAAACG
>DASPNB010000642.1:0-4732 GCA_035626755.1 Flavipsychrobacter sp. | reverse complement strand
GGGGCAGGTCCACGCTATTTGCCAGCAGGGATGGTGGCTTTTCTGTGATCGAGGTTTTGAAAGAAAAAAAGGTACGTGTTAAGATCTACCAGATCGAAGGCGACAAAGCGGAATTGAAACACACCTCCGATGTAGCAGATTTTTCAAAGCCACCCCAGCTGGCTAAAGACACCACCACAAAGGGAATGATATATACGGATAGCACCGTAGCCATAGCAGACAAAGAAATGGGCCATACCACGTTGTTAAAGCGCATCTTCATAGGAGAGAATTACCGGAAAGAGTGGGGAGCACCGGTAAACATGAAGGTGTTTCACCTGGATAAAGAGAAAGGCGGGCTGAAGATAAAAGGATTGGGAGGAGGACACGAAAGCAAATCGCTACAGCTGGAAGATGCTACCAGCACTGAATGGGGACTGCGCTCCATTAATAAGAACCTGGAGCCTGTGATACCGGAAGGGCTTCATCATACACTGGGGGCTGACATTATACAAGATATTCTTTCGGGGATGAATCCGTATGGTGCGCTGGTGGTTCCGGAGATAAACAAGGCACTGGGTGTGCCACATGCTACACCGGAGATGAGGTTTGTTCCTAATGATACAGCGTTGAAGGAATATCGCCCGCTGTTTGCGAATACAGTGATGCAAATGGAAGAGCGGAA
The DNA here is from genome assembly GCA_035626755.1 of Flavipsychrobacter sp. GTDB lineage: Bacteria > Bacteroidota > Bacteroidia > Chitinophagales > Chitinophagaceae > MKUN01. Next base: position 4,068 of record DASPNB010000642.1, on the reverse strand, counting down.
GCCCGCCCTTAACGATAACGAACTGGTGAGTACTTATGAAGCCGTTAATGAAATGATAACGAGAGGGGATCACTTTGCTGACCAGAAGACGTTTTTAAAAGGAAGGCTTGTAGATGTGCTGATCGCGGATTTTGACCGCCACCGCGGACAGTGGAGCTGGGGAACTAAAGACTCAGCAGGGAAGAAAATGTATTACCCGATTCCGAAGGACCGTGACCAGGCACTGTATAGCAATAAGGGCCTTATAATGGCAGGGGCACGGTTTGTAGGTTATTCGTTCATGGTGAACTTTAAACCGAGGGTAGGAAGTGTGCGGCGGGCGACAAAGATAGGTGCCCATGTGGACAGATATTTTACCAATACATTGACCGAAGATGATTGGGAGCAAGTGCTGAGTGAGTTCAGGGAGAAGTTGACAGACAGCGTGCTTAGTGCCGCAGTTCATAGATTCCCGCCTGAGATATACGCTATCCGTGGCGACTATGTTTACCAGACGCTAAGAGCCCGTAGAGATGGTGTTGCTGAAAAAGGCATGGGTTACTATCGTCACCTCTCCCGGAAGGTAAATGTGCTGGGCGGCAATAAAGGGGATATGTTCAAAGTGAGCAACCAGGGCAGGCATACGCTGGTGGAGGTATATTCCAAAGAGCATAACGAACTAAAGTACTCAAGGCTATTTGATCCCGCAATCACCAAAGAGATCAGGCTGTTCGGTTTTAACGGGGATGACAGGTTTGATATAGACGAATCGACTAAGGGGAAGATAAAGTTCAGGGCAGTAGGCGGAACAGGAGCGGATACCTTTGATATAAAGGGCAGGGTAAGGAACCATATCTACGATAGGAGATCGGAACCCAATGAAGTGGTTTCACGCCGTTGGACGACTAAAATGTTCCAACGTTCACCTTCGGCGCACGAGTATAACTTCTCTGAGAAGATACACTCCTCGTTCTCGCTGCCGGTGCTGCTGCTGGGTGCGAACAGGGATGATGGATTTTTGGCGGGGCTAAGGTTGAGATATACGACATTCGGTTTCAGGAAGGTGCCGTATGGTAGTGCACAGACCCTTTCGGGTATTATGTCGCCCAGCAACAATGCCTACCAGCTGAAGTATACGGGTGAGTTCATCAACGTATACCGGCGCTTTGACCTGACAACTGAAGTAGAGACAGCTAATCCTACCTTCAATAATTTCTTTGGTTATGGAAACGAGACGGTATTTGATAAGGCGAAGACCATTAACTATTACCGGGTAAGGTACAACTACAGCTCCGGCGAATTGCTGCTGAGGAAGCGCTTTTTGAATGATAGCATTATGAGTGTATCTATTGGTCCTGCGGTGTATTATTATTCCTACCCGCAGGAATTCAACAAAGGACGGATACTGGAGGATGATGGAGGTATCACAGGCATTCCGCGAAGCGGAATAACACAGCCGAAGTTCTATGGCGGAGGTAAGATGCTTTTCAGTGTAGACAATGTGAACAATGAGTTCGTCCCTACACAGGGTGTGAACTGGTTGACGGAGCTAAGTGTAATGAAAGACCTGAATGCCAATGCTGAACCATTTTCCCGGATATACTCCACCCTGGATATGTATGCGATGCTGAGCCAACATAAAAAGGTGATGGCGGCACTGCACTTTGGCGGCGGCCATATCTTCAGCAAAAAATTCGAGTATTTCCAGGCATTTACTTTAGGAGGGAATAACTATTTACGAGGCTATCGCGCGAACAGGTTCACGGGGTCTTCTGTTGCGTATGGAAGTGCGGAACTTAAAGTGAAGCTGTTTGATTTTAATGCTTATATACTAAAGGCGGATGTGGGGCTCGTTGGGTTTACCGACGCAGGGCGGGTATGGATGAAAAACGAAAACTCGCAGAAGTGGCACTATGGCTATGGCGGTGGTATTTACCTGATTCCGTTTGATTCTATGATATTTTCAGTAGTACTAGCTAAGTCTGAAGAAGATCAGTTATATAATATAAGCCTTGGAACCAAGATCAATACAGTTTTCCAGGGGAATCGCTAATAGTGGCTACAAGCCCTTCAGGAATTCATTGATCTTTTCAGCGTGGGCCTTGCTAACGGGTACAACAGGAAGACGGAGGTTGTTTCCGCAGATTCCCATTTGTGAGAGCACATATTTTACACCGGGAGGATTTCCTTCGGTAAAGAGCAGACCGATGCCTTTCAGCAATTTATAGTGCAGCTTGCGGGCAGTGTTGAAGTCGCCGCTGAGGCCAGCGTTCACCATGTTGGTAAAACCTTTGGTAAAGCAGTTGGCCGCTACAGATATTACACCATCCATGCCGATGGCCAATTGTGGTAATACCAGATCGTCATCGCCGGAGAGTATGGCAAAGCCATCGGGACGCCCCTGCACCAATTCCATGCACTGTGGCATTTGTCCTACGGCTTCTTTTATGGCAACTATGTGTTTGAATTCTTTGGCAAGACGTAGTGTTGTTGCAGGCAGCATATTCGTTACTGTGCGGCCGGGAACGTTGTAGAGTATGATAGGCTTATCGGTAGCGGAGGCTATGGCTTTGAAGTGCTGGTAGAGACCTTCCTGAGTGGGCTTGTTGTAATAGGGTACAACACTGAGAATGCCGTCAACGCCGGAGAGATCGTAAGTCTTTAGCGCATGCAGTACTTCAGCAGTATTGTTAGAGCCTATGCCGCAAACAACGGGTACGCGCTTGTTGCAGGTCTTTATGATAAAAGCCAGAACTTCTTTCTTTTCGTCAGCAGTGAGGGTAGGTGTTTCGGCTGTAGTGCCCAGTGCAACGAGATAGTTGACACCGTTGGTGATTACGTGGTTCACCAGTTTTTCCAGTGAGGTGTAATCGATAGATCCATCTGCATTGAAGGGTGTTACGAGTGCAACACCGGTGCCTTTAAACATGTGAGTCATACTAAGTCAAAAGTCAAAAGTGAAAACCAAAAAGTGAGCTATCTCGCCTTTACGCCTCATCGAAAAAGCCCATGCCAGAGAATTTCGCGATACGGTCATCTATTCTTTTTTCTGCACCTTTTTGTTCAAGGGCAGGAAGCGTTTGAAGCAGGTATTTTTTAATGGTCTCTGCCATCTCTTCGGGGTTGGCATGAGCACCGCCAACCGGCTCGGGTAACACGTCATCCACCAAGCCGAAGCCCTTCATGTCTTCGGAAGTGAGTTTCAGTTGTTCGGCAGCCTGTTCTTTAAAATTCCAGCTACGCCAGAGGATAGAAGAACAAGACTCAGGAGAGATAACGGTATACCAGGTATTTTCCAGCATCACCACTTTGTCGCCGATGCCGATGCCCAAGGCACCGCCCGAAGCGCCTTCACCTATTATGATGCAGATAACAGGTACTGCCAGGTTTACCATCTCGAAAAGGTTACGGGCGATGGCTTCGCCTTGTCCGCGCTCTTCTGCCTCGAGGCCGGGATAAGCGCCCGGGGTATCAATAAGGGTCACGATTGGGTGACCGAATTTTTCGGCCATCTTCATCAGGCGTAAAGCTTTGCGATATCCCTCAGGGTTGGCCATGCCGAAATTTCGCATCTGGCGCATCTTGGTATTGATACCTTTTTGCTGGCCTATTACCATTACCGGCATATCGCCAAGGGTAGCCATACCGCCAACCATAGCCTTATCGTCCTTTACCTGGCGGTCGCCATAGAGTTCCGTGAAGTTGCTGAATATTTTTTCTATATAATATAATGTATAGGGGCGTTCGGGGTGGCGGCTCAGCTGAACGCGTTGCCATGGGGTGAGGTTAGAATATATAGTGGTGCGTGTCTGTTCAATGGCCTCTTCCAGCTCCCTGATGCTCCCGCTCATATCCGCATGCTGGTTTTTGGCTGACATCTCCTTTAGTTTAGAGATCTGGCCATACAACTCTTCAATGGGTTTTTCAAAATCGAGAAACTGCATAGATTGTAATTGAGGTGTAAAAGTACACATTCTAGCTAATAACAAAGGCCCCTCATAGAGGAGCCTTTGCGGACCGGACGGGACTCGAACCCGCGACCTCCGCCGTGACAGGGCGGCATTCTAACCAACTGAACTACCGATCCAA
>DASPNB010000641.1:0-7859 GCA_035626755.1 Flavipsychrobacter sp. | reverse complement strand
TCGCTCCTGTCCGTCAGGATAGCGTTTACGCAAGTATATTCTGACCCAGACCCGTGCTATTGCCGAGGGCATGGTTTCATGAAGAAATTCGAAAAGTTCACCGAGCTGCCGGATACGAGACATGTGGTAAGTTAGGCATTTGTCATAACAATGTCGATTGCTGACTGATAACATTGCATAAGGTCAATCCTCCTATCTTTGCAATCCGTGCGAGACGTAATTGAAATAGTAATTCCAGGTTCTCCCTTTCCCCTGGAGCGTATACTAGGACAGAATGTCCAGGTGATGAGCCGCGAGATAATGGAGATCAGCCGCTCTGTGAAAGCAGAATGGCTCAGTGTTATTTTTTCAGAGAACAGCCTGCCGGAAGAACATGCAAGACTGCTGCTGTTCCCTATTGACGATAACCAGTATTGCCTGCAAATAGCCTATATACAACCATCGGAAACACAGCCTTTTGGGGCAGATGTATGCTGGCTGCAATTTATGCCGGGATTTTTTGACCAGTACCCTGTTAATACGCTGATAGCAAATCCCCCCTTCCGTTTTGACCAAACGACAGAGCAGCAATTCAGTATATGCCGCCAAACCAGCACTATGCTGGAGCAACTAAAGAGTACTGCGGGCATAACGCCATTTGCGGAGGCACTGCAATGTACTGAACTAGCCGTGCACCTGTTACGCCGGGCGCTGGAAACTATAGCAGTACCGTTTACTGTATGCCCCGTACCAGCCTGCCGGTTCCTGACCTATGAGAGTGAGCGTGAAAAGGTTTTTGAAGCGCGTCGCATAATAGAGCAGAATGTAGACCAGTCGATAACGATAAAGGAACTATCGCGAATGGTAGCGATGAATGAATGCTACCTTAAGAAAGGATTCAAGGCATTAGTTGGAAAGACTATCCATGATTTTCAGCAGGAACTGCGTATTACGAAAGCCAGGGAGATGCTACAGGTACAAGGCCAAACAGTTTCTGAAGTAGCCAATTCGCTGGGTTACAGTAGTATTTCACATTTTTCTACCGCCTTCAAGAAAGCTACCGGCATAAAGCCGTGTGAGCTGCTGGCGTAAACACTAACACCTTTACAGGAGCTTCTTAAAGTACTTTCCCACTACAGGTAAGCTTTGTAACTCTCTTCCTTCTTTACGGAGAATATACAGCACATACATCACCAGCAATATCGTTGCAACAATATGCTTTAACCAGATGTTAGGCATATAAGCGCTAATAGTGAGATGAATGAAATAGAATGCCAGCATTACAAAAAAGAAAGCCGCGATCTTACTGACATTGTAAGGCACAGGATATACCTTCTGTCCGCGGACATAGGAAATGAACATCATAGAGCCGTAGCAGGCTAAAGTGGCTACTGCGCAAGCCATGTAGCTAAAGTGCGGGATAAAGAAATAGTTGATAACAAGAGTAACAGCGGCTCCGATGAAAGTGATGGTGACCCCGGCATTTGTTCTATTGGAGAGTTTGTACCAGATAGAAAGGTTGTAGTAGACGCCCAGGCACATATTGGCTATGAGGAGGAAGGGAACCACTTTGAGCCCCACCCACATTTTTTCGTTCTGGATAAAATGTTTCCAGATATCGAGATATAGCGTTACCACAAGAAACATGGTGCAGATAGTGATGACAAAGTAGTTCATCACTTTAGCATAGGTTTTAGGCGCGTCTTCTCCTTTGGATTCCTTAAAGAAGAAAGGCTCTGCGCCCATGCGGAAAGCCTGCACAAACAGAGTAATCAGAATGGATATTTTATAGCATGCATTGTAGATGCCTACCTCTTCTTTTTTTGCCAGTTCGGTAGCGGCAGGGGACCACCAGCCGAGCATAATCCGATCGAAAGTCTCGTTGATGATGCCACCGAAACTGGCCACCATAATAGGTAGGGAGTAGATTATCATTTCGCGCCAGAGACGTTTGTCAAACTTTGGCTTGATGGCAAGGATCTCCGGTAGTAAAAGCAGGAGGGTGATAGCGGAGGCGACGAGGTTGGCAATGATAACATATCCTACCCCGAGGCCCGGCAAGTACCAGGAAGCAAGAAAACTATCGGGCGAGCCGGTTGCTATACCAGGCAGTACGGAATAAAAGAAAACCGTCATCGTGATATTGACGAGTATGTTCGCTACTTTGATCAAAGCATACTTTCGGGGCCTATTGTCGTTTCTCAATTTGGAGAACGGCATTAAGGCAAGTGTATCAAGGGCAATGATATAAGCAGACCAGCGGATGAACTCAGGGTGGGCATCTACACGGAGCAAGCTGGCAATAGGCTGATCGAACAATAAGAGAATAGCAGTGAGGATGAGTGTGCTGAAGACAAGCGACATCCCCGTGGTATTGTATACATTCTGATCGTCGTCCTCTTTGTTGGTATAACGGAAGAACGTAGTTTCCATTCCATAGCTGAAGATATTGGTGATAAAGGGAATGGCCGAATAGATCAGGCCCATTTCCCCATAAGCAGCTGTTGAGAGAAAACGAGTGAGATAAGGAGTAAGGAGGTAGTTAAGAAAGCGAGCGAGTATGGAGCTTACTCCATACCACATAGTTTGTCCCGCCAGCTTTTTGATCGCCATTTACAAATTCAAAAGTAAAAAGTAAAAATCAAAAAGGTAAAAAAAACGAAACAGGAACATAGCCAGCAGAGATACGCAGATTCTGCGCATAGTGACCGTCAAGAAACAAGAGCTATTGCGCTATTCACATTTCTTAATATTGCGGAGATGTTATATCCCTCTATTCGATAGTCCAGGTTTCCTTGCCCTGGAGGAGTGTATCAAGGTCGCCGAAGCCCTTTCTCGCTATTATCTCTTCTATCTGCAACTCCATGCTATCCTCGTAGCAAGCACGCTCAGCAGCATAGAATACGCCGAACGGACGCGGGAAGTGACCTTCTTTGGAAGGATCGTCGAAAAGACGGGTGAGTATTTGTGCTTTGTAGAAATCGTGCTCGTCGTGAACCCAGAGGTCATCCGCATTCATCCCTTCGCCAAGGTTGATCACCACAGGTCTGTAACCTTCCAGGCGGATACCCTTATTCCTGTCGGCACCGAAGATGAGGGGTTTGCCTTGCTCCAGGAAGAGTGCTTCTTCGGGCTTTGAGCCTTTTTCTGTAAATATTTCAAAAGCACCATCATTGAAGATGTTGCAGTTCTGGTAAATCTCTAAAAACGAAGCGCCATGATGCTGATTGGCACGCAGGAGCATTGCCTGCAGGTGTTTTGGGTCGCGATCCATGCTGCGGGCAATGAAAGACGCGTCAGCGCCGAGAGCAAGCGCCAAAGGATTAAACGGATGATCGAGACTACCTGCCGGTGTAGACTTTGTTACTTTATTTTCTTCAGAGGTAGGTGAATACTGTCCTTTTGTAAGACCATATATCTGGTTGTTGAACAAAAGAATGTTCACATTGAAATTCCTTCGCAACAGGTGGATGGTGTGGTTACCGCCAATACTCAGGCTATCACCATCGCCGGTCACAATCCAAACGCTGAGCTCAGGCCTGGTAGCCTTTAAGCCCGAAGCGATAGCTGTTGCGCGGCCATGAATAGAGTGCATCCCGAAAGTATTCATGTAATAGGGAAAACGAGAACTACAGCCAATGCCGGAAATGATAACGATATTCTCACGTGCGATGCCGGTTTGCGGTAAAATGGTTTGTACCTGTTTCAGTATAGAATAATCGCCGCAACCGGGGCACCAGCGAACTTCCTGGTCGGTAGCAAAGTCCTTAGCGGTAAGGACAGGTGGCGGTGTAGTCACTTCACTCATAATCAAAATACTATGCAAAATTAAGGGAATAATGGCAGGTAGAGAAAACGATATATCCTATGCCCGCATTAAAAAAAGTGAACTATGTAAAATATGGCTGTGCTTCGTCTAGCAGTTAAAGGCAGCCTATTTCATAACACTTCAAAATCGACAGATATGAGAACCATATATTTTATCCTGCTTATTTATCTACTCCTGCCCCTGGGTGTTTACGGACAGTACCCGGGCAGCATAGAGGGCAATATAACTGATGAAAAGGGCGAACCAGTGATAGGTGCCATAATAGAGGTGTTTTCTGGCGGTATAAAACAGGGAGGCACGGCGAGCGACTATGATGGTTTTTACGTGATAAATCCGCTTCAGCCAGGGAAATATGAATTGGTGAGTCGCTATGGAGGCTACAAGAACAGGCGCGTAATGGATATAACAGTGCAGAAAAACAGGATTACCGTTGTGAATATCGCCTTTGAGCCCTCTAAACTGGAAGAGGTAGTGATAAAATATGAAGCGCCGCGGATAGCTGATGGCCCTGTAACGAATATACTCAGCAGAGAAGACATAAAGCACATGCCTACAATAAGTATGGAAACAGTTGTAACATCTGCCGGACCCGGACTTAGAAGCGGAGGACGTGACAGGGGTATCAGTGCAGGGGGTAGCCGCAGCGCAGGAGATGTGATGTATATAGACGGAGCAAGTATACGAGGCAGCGAACCGATACGAGATTATGAAAGGGTGGGATCCCGCCCCACTGAGCCCGTGCCGGCAGCAAGCCCGGTAATAAGTGCAGGAAAGCTGACCAGCGGTGAAGTGAATGATTTTGGCAAATGGGACCTGTGGAAAGACATGAGCAGCGGCGAGTTGGAAGCATACAGCACGAACTGGGAGATAAAGCCCAAACACCGGTACATAGTAGTAGTCAGCAACAATGCACTGAAACCTGTACACAATGCGAAAGTGAAACTAATGATGAAAGGATCGGGCGATGTATTGTGGGAGGCGGTGACAGACAACACAGGTAAAGCAGAACTATGGGCAGACATGTTTATGGAACGCAATGGTATTAAAAAGCTATCAGCAGATATATTCTACAACGGAAAGCGATATACGCTCAACACCCTGAAGACATTTAGCAAGGGCATCAATACCATAAAAATTGCAGAGGACTGCTATACGCCGAAAGAAGTAGACGTGGCCTTTATTGTAGATGCCACCGGAAGTATGGGGGATGAAATAGAGTACCTGAAAGCAGAACTGACCGATATAGTGCGGCGGGTAAAAGACTCGCTACCCGATCATGATCTGCAGATAGGCGGAGTGTTCTACCGCGATGAAGGAGATGAGTATGTAACCAAGTACTCACAACTGGATGGCGACATAAATAAAGTGATGGAATTTATCAGATCGAACGGTGCGGGTGGTGGCGGAGATACACCTGAGGGAGTGGATGACGCCCTGGACGAAGCGCTCAACAGCCTGAAATGGAGAGATGATGCGATAGCCCGGATAGCCTTCCTGGTGCTGGACGCGCCGCCCCATGGTGAGCGCAGGAGTACTGTGCAGCGAGTAAAAGCACTCACCTACAAATATGCACAGCAGGGAATACGCCTGGTACCGATTGCCTGCAGTGGTATAGATAAAAACACAGAATACCTGATGCGCAGCATGGCGCTGGCCACCAATGGCACCTACCTCTTCCTGACGAACCATAGCGGGATTGGCGGATCGCATATAGCACCGAGTACAGACAAGTTTGATGTGGAATATATGAACATGCTGGTGTATCGCATCATTTATCAATTCTCTTACACTCAAGGATGTGAGTCACCTATGGTTAAGACCACAGATACAAGCTTTATTACAAAAGCACTAGCACCAGACACGTTGGCTACAAGCGACAGCAGCCTTAAGACCGATCAGAATAATGTGCAGACTTCGATCAGCTGGAAGTTTTTCCCTAACCCCAGCAATGGCATCATACACCTGGAGTACCAGAACGTGAAAGGCCAGTTCTATGTGAGCGATGTGAGCGGTAATCTCCTACTGCAATTTGACGCACAAGAAAGCGGGAAAAGTACTTTAGACTTGTCGGACTTGCCATCGGGAACCTACTTCATAAAATATCAATATGAGCCAGACAAATGGCTTAGCGGAAAATTTGTGCTACTTCACTAGCAGTGGATATACGTTTTGAAAAGCAGGGGGCAATTTCTATTGCCCTTTTTGTGGCATAATGTTTTTTAGTAACTTAATGTCAAATGCAGAGCTTATGAAAAGGCTGATGATCGTTTTATGCCTCGTTTTTAGCGTACCGGTAATGGCCCAGGAGCCAAAAGGCACCCTTAACGGTAAAGTGACTGATGAAAAAGGACGACCCGTACATGAAGCGGACGTATTCGTGTATAATGGCGATGAAATCATCGGTTCAGCAATTACTGAACGTGACGGCAGCTACCTCACTAACCGTATGTACGCGGGCACCTACAAAATACAGGTAATATATGGCGACTACAGGCATACCTGGGTAAACAATGTGCCGATAAAAGCATGGCAAAACACAAAGGTGAATGTGCAACTGGAAATGAAAGAAAGTGATTCTATGCCTGACGCCAGCCGGGACTATAGCGGAGGTTCGGTACTGCAGTCAACCAAGAAGTAGTAATACAGTTTCATCATGCTTCGTATATTTGGGTATGGCCGGAACGCTGCAAACCCAGCCCCTGACAGATACCGAAAAGGAGCACCTCATGGACATATATAGCACTCGCAGGAGGACTTTTCTTCGTTCTTATGGCCTCATTATGCTCATTGCTTTTCTGTGCTGCTTCAGGATAGACTATGGTGACCGCTACGGAGGACATCACGAATACAAGGAAGATAGTTTTGACAAGCCTATCAGCCGTGAAGCTATGTACCTGGTAAATATTGCCTTCCTTTGCGGAACGCTGGCATTGGTAGGCGCGAGAATATATCACAAGCGCATTCTAAAATATAAAAGAGATGCAGAGAACGGCGTGAAAGAAATGGTACCCTATACCATAATGTCTAAGAAATACTTTGAACATACAGGGGAGTACTTCTTTTCATTTGATGATCCCAATTACATGCACTATGAGGTCGATGCCATGATGTACATGCAATGCAACGAGGGGGATACACTTTATGTGTCCCGCGCACCCTTATCTAAGTATGTGTTTGATAAAGACGGTCGATTCAGCCTTATCTGATTAGCTGCCCCTGGTACCACCGGTGCGAATTGCGCTTTTGTTGCCAGCACCTTTACTGTTGGCCTTACCGGCAAATTTATTTGTGGCGGCATTGTTGTTCTTAGGGTCGTTCTTTCCCTTTTTCCCTTTTTTATTATTCCCGTTCAGTAATGACATATTGTTAGCTTGTTCTGATACAAATATAACCTTTGGCGGTCTTAAGAAATATATAAAATACTAGTCAACTTTTACTGCCAGTTCCTTCATGACTGTAACATTGTCCATAAGACGTATGTAGTACATGCCAGCGGACACATCTTCAGCTTCGAACTCTACCCGTACCCTATGGCCCCCCTTACCAAACTGCTGGTTTTCGACAACATGTTGCAGCATTTTGCCGTCCTTGTCGTAGATGCCCAGCGTGAGTGTTTTGGGTTCTGCAAGCTTCCAATCGAAATTGGCGAGCATTTTTAGGGCCTTCGGTGCAGCTACAGGTCCATTGCCGCGGGGATTAAGCGCATATTCCTTGTAGTAGTCGGGAACGTCCCAGCCTGTGACGGAAGCCATATAGTCGATCAACTTTTTCGAGATTTCAGGCCTGTTGCCATCCCACACGCCGTGAAGCTCGCGCCTGTTGGTGAGCGCCCAAATTGCATTCTGCCCAAGGCCATCGTAGAGCTTATATTGATTGATAAAACCCATGACCTTGACCATAATATCATCGCCGGCTTTGAGAAAGGTGAAATTGAGATTGCGCGAGGGAGCAGATGCATAACTCTTGCCGCAAAATACCTGGCTTTCCAGTTCGACCGTAGCTTTGGCCCTGAGCACGATAAGATCCGTTCCCGCAAGGACAAAATCCTGGT
>DASPNB010000640.1:0-4269 GCA_035626755.1 Flavipsychrobacter sp. | reverse complement strand
AATCGTACATTCGGCGCTATGTTGGGTAAAGGCCATTCTGTAAAAGCCGCGCAACTGGAAATGAGTATGGTAGCTGAAGGCTACTATGCGTCGAGAGGCATGCAGGCAATTTCCAAGTCCTTTCATATAGACATACCAATAGCTTCAGGCATCTTCCAGGTACTCTGGGAGCAGAGGCCCGCAGCTGATATGTTTATTGAGCTGGAAAAGGGATTGATTTAATCCTGTATGACCATAGTCTTGCTTAAGAAGTTGCCAGCCTCATCTTCCAATTTGATATAATACATGCCGTTGACAAGGTTCTGCACATGGATCGTCGCTCTTATATCAGTTAACCATTCTGATTTTACTACTTGCCCTATGCTATTAAATATATGCAGCTTGCATTTGGCATAGGGAGCCTCAATGGTAATAAAATCCCGTGCAGGATTGGGGAATATTTTAATCTCCTGATCAGCAGCCAAGAGATTAGTCGTACTAAGATAGTACAATGTTGTATTCATTTCAGACAGCCCGCATTCGGTATTGTCCATCTTATAGTAAACAAGGCGCTTATCTCTGTCATCAATATTAGCCCAGGGACCATTGTAATAGTGAACAAAGCCGATACCAGCCTTATACTCGTTAAATGGCGTTGCTACAATCCAGGTGGGCTGCGTAAAACTAAAATCAAGGTCCTTTGTTTCATAAAAACCAGAGCCCGAGCAATATGAGGTATTTACTTTTTTATAGGTTATTAACTTCGTACCCTCAAAAACATCGGTTTCCTCCGGCATTCTTTCCAGTAAAGGTTCTGAAGAAAAAAACACCGAATCAAAAAACGTACTGAAGGTAACTTCTCCTCCGAAATTCACCCATCTTTTTCTCATGAAATAGTAAACAACTCCACCGCTGCCTATAGTTTTGCCTGTTATAGAATCTAAATCACTGGTATACTTGAATGGGCTAGTCCATTCAAGGTTACCGGTATAAAAGAACTTATCTCCGGGTTGCCAGTCGTGCAACTCAGCATAGCTTGGAATGTGAAAATCGGTCAAGGTAAAAATAGAATTCGCAGCCGACGCCTGCCCTCCCGTGCATATATCCATAAAAATATCCGGATAAGTTCCTTCATTAATGTCAGGTACAGGATACGGGAATGTATACAGATCAAATACTTTATAAAAGCCGTGTTGCTTACTCAGTACAAATTCAAAATTGTTAACCGGATCGTTGGTATTAGTTGTGGTAATGCGCACAGTCTTTACAGAATCAAGCGTACCTAAAATCGTCATTGTATCCTTAGAAACACATGTTGCTATATAGCCTTGCGATGAGGCGTAGGCACGAAAAACCCATGAGTCGCCAACCTCGCATTGCGTTCTTATTACTACAGTATCGCCGGAAAAATTATCAAACAAAAAAGTACCGTCCGGTCGTTTGATAACGTTTTTACCCAACCAGCTCGCACCGTTAGGATCAAGAGGAGTTGACACTATAAATGCAATGCCATATTCTCCTCTTGGGGATCTATAAGGGTGATAGATGAGACTATTCCCAATAGATGACACCGAGTCGATGCGCATTCCGCGCACATAACCCTGTGCATTCATGAAATACCTGTTGCCCCCCGGCGTAAATGGATTATATGCCTGGGAAAAAGCCGTTATAGAGCTTAGCAGGAAAGCTGTAAGAAAGGTTAAAAGCGACTTCATAGTTTAAAAATATAAACTATTTTATCAATTATACAATATATGTGGGGCTAGAAGTTTACTAAAGGCTTTACTCTGAAAGCGAGCAGTCCGTAGTAGAAAGCACACTACCATAATTCTCGGTATCATCCATAGCATTGCAGTCTTTTTTAGCTTTGCTCTTGAAACCAAGCAGTTCCACGTGCAGATAGTCAATATCAGTCTGAGGACCAGAACTGTATGTGGCAGTGGTGGTGATTTTACAGGCGCAAGTCCAGTTTTTGTAGCAGGAGGTTAAACTAAGGGAAAGTACTGCAAGGGTAAGCAGCAGGGTAGCTTTTCTCATAAAATCGGTGTTTTTGTAGCGCAAGTATAAGAAAAGAGTCCCGATTTTCTAAATCAAGTTACGCTGCGGGAGAGATAGAAACAAGTCAGGCTTTCTTTTGCACTTTCTTGTAAGTGTAAGTAACCCTATCCTCCGTTTTGATGAATTGGATATCGACCAGCTCGCCCTTCATGGGGCTGATCTTTTCCAGGAACCGTGCAACTTTATGCAGGTATTTTCTAAATGGTGTAAAGTTCATCTACTTAAATTTCCGAAGAATCGGAGTAGATAAAAAATATTTGATGAGGATTAACAAATGTTAATACCAACATGTTAACAACAATTGCGGACAAGCTACTTCAGCCAGCGTTATTTGCCCTTCAATTTTATCACCTTCAGACCATGCAGCAGGCGCATTGCCATATAGCCCATATCAAACTCAAACCAGCGGCGGGCATTGTTAGGCGCGGAGGGATAACGGTGGTGATTGTTGTGATAAGCCTCTCCCCAGAAGAGCACGTCTACCGGAAGAATATTTTTAGAGGTATTGTCCATGCTGAAGTTCTCATAACCGAAGCGGTGAGCCCACCAATTGACTACTGCACCCTGGAAGGCGCCCATGAGTAAAGTAAACGGCAGGAAGAGGAACATCCACCACTGGGTGGCAAGCAGGCAATAAAGCAATACATATACTACAATCCATCCAATTTTAGTGACAGCACTATGTGCGAAACGATCGAAACTAAACCACTCCGGAAGACCTTTTTTAAACTTTTCTGCTACTTCTGTCTTGCCCGTGTGTATATCGCGGTAGTTATTGCGGGTATCCCACATCATTGCAAACAGGTTAGGCGTGTTCTCCGGAGAGTGCGGATCGTCTTCTTTATCCGTATGGGCGTGGTGCAGCCGGTGCATAATGCCATAGGTGTGAGCACTAATATAAGAAGAGCCCTGGGTAATAAAACAACCTACGAAGAATGTCCGTTCCCAGCCACGCGACATGGTAAAAAGACCGTGGGCAGCGTAGCGGTGGTGGAAAACAGATTGAAAAAACAATGAAGCATACCAATGTATGATCAAAAGCAATAATATAGCCATTCTTGATAAAACGCGGAGATTACAAATGCTTCAGGGGAAAAAATAAATGATATTTCTTCGTGGGAAAGCTTGGTCCGTCAGGAAGGTACACCTTATTAACGGCAATAACTAAATAAAATATTTTAACGATTTTTCTAATATTTTTTCCATACCTTTGCTTTTTATTAATTATTAATACCAATTTAATGCAAGAAGGTACAGTTAAATTTTTCAATGAAACCAAAGGATTTGGTTTTATCACACCATCAAATGGTGCAGCAGACATCTTTGTTCACGTTACAGGTCTTATAGACGAAATACGTGAAAGCGACAAAGTGTCTTTCGAGGTACAAAATGGACCAAAAGGATTGAACGCTTGTAACGTAAAAGTTATCTAAGTTTATTCGATAATATTCATTTTCAGGGCACGCTTTGGGGCGTGCCTTTTTATTCGTTTTTCAATCTTTAAGAGTGGTACTGTTTAACTCAGAATATAATAAAAAGAAGAATGCCTTTGAAGAAGGCATCGTTTCGATACGCAGAAGGAATAATTTTTTCTTCCTCAACACCAGGAGCGGTAAGTCTATCTACGACCTTTCCGATATCCGTTCTTACTTTACACTCTATGAAACTATGGGACAACCCCAGCTAAGTTTCAGGATCAACAGCGGCCTGCCCGACCAGATAAAGGATGATATCCAAGCCTTGTTCGACAGCATTTGGACGCCTGACGTACAAGAAAGTAATTAAAAATGTAAAGGAGCCCGAGGGCTCCTTTATGCTTTACGGTATTAAAGGATCACCAGAGGCTTACCTTGTTGAAGTCGTCAATGCGACCGGAATTCCGGGTATTGGCGATCCTTTCGTTGTGAAATAGAATTACTTTTTCTTCGTTACGGAGTTGCATGAGTGCCTGTATCAGTTGTTGCTGATCGGTATTTAAAGCCAATACGAGACTGTCTATCCCTATCCGCGGGTTGCTTACCGGGTGACGGCTGCTTATCTCCTGTAGTTTTATAAGTACTTTTTCGGGATCCATATAATTAGTCTTTCTTTTTGGCAGCCTGCTGTCTTGCGTCGCTATCCCTGAAGGAAAAATGCTGACCCGGTCTTACAGAACTATTGGGCCTGGCTTCATTCACTTCAAGAGAATGACTCATGAAGCTCATGTTATTCAGCTTGTTAATAGCCTGGTTA
>DASPNB010000639.1:0-3535 GCA_035626755.1 Flavipsychrobacter sp. | reverse complement strand
TGTATACAGGAAGCCTTTATTAGTTTAGTACAAGCCTCTGTTGTTGCCTTAACTGGTGCAATAGAATAGCAGATTTCCAAAGATTAAAAGCCGCTCATTGAGTGGCTTTTAATCTTTGCGGATCACTGCAATGGGCAGGCCCGTCTATGGTTACCCTTCGGAACAGCCGCGCCAGAGGGGTTCGAATTCAGGTTGGACTACTCATGGGTCTTGGGGGAGAGTCCCAACGGGATCACTGTAAAGCCAATCCGGAGATTGGCATCCGGTGCGACGTAGAGGAACTCTACGCCGAGCGGGCTGTGGCGAATAGTTGCTACATATGTTATAACTTTATTGAAATCCATCTGAATGAAAAAATACAGTCTTGTAGCCCTTTTAGTTTTTGCAGCGCTATGCGGCTGCCGGAAACGTGTCTCCGCACCAATACAATTTCCACTTTGGGAAGAAACTGCAGTTTGGCAGGACAGCATGAAGATCGATAGTATTACAAATATGAACGGCACCTTTTACCAGGTTGCAAAAGGTGGTGACATGAACGTATTCATGTATCATAATAACCGTGGCATGTCCGACTATGTCTACGATAATGATTACTGGGCCGCACTATATTTTGCTGTGGCTTCGGATCAGATGAGTTTCAGTTATACAGATGTGGAGCTGGCAGAGCATTATTGTTATTACACAGGAGCCGGCGGTGGAAATGGGTATGGTTACGAAGTATTGGATAAGGGCAGTATATCCGGAACTAAACAACCTGGCGGAAGTTGGAATGTCAGTATTGATGTGACTTTGAAAAAAATGGAACCGGCTCTCAATACATCACACATCCAACTAAATAAGACCTTTCACGAGGGTAATTATTACTGATAATAGCTATTTGGAATCCAGGTTGGCCTGTTTTCGAATTTCAGCTTTGGTAGCACGGAATACCCTTTGCAAAAGGGCTTTTTATTTGGAGTTCGGGATGCCCTGCGGAACATCCCGAACAGCGGGGACATCCCGAACAGCGGGGATCTGCGTGTGGTCATACCGAATAACCTTGCGAAACGGCTTTTTATTTGAAATTTGGATGCCCTGCGGAATATCCGCGAACAACGGTCAGTTGTAAACTTGCGATAGCTGGGGCTTTTAAAAGTGCAGAATGATCATTATTATTAAGTCATGAAAATACCAAGCATCCTATTTGCCCTCACGATAGTGATCTCGTCTTGCGGGCAAGGGCCTGAGAAAGAAGAAGAAATGGAAATGGCTGTACCTTTCACTGACACAGCAATTCCGGCCGAAGTTGCCCCTGCGCCAGCACCGCCTCCTGAACCTGTCAACTGGTCTTATTCGGAAAGCAAGGACGAGATGACAGGCAACGTAATGTACTTTGCAGAATGCTCCTCCACTAACAGCATACAACAGGACTTTCCTTATGAAGGAGATACCAGGCTGGCAATAATAGTGAGGGAGAAAAACAACCGCAATGCTGTGCTGCTGGCTATCAATAAAGGACAATTCATGTCCTCTTATAGCAATGATGTCCGGATAAAATTCGATGATAAGGAATTGAGATCTTATGGCTATAGTACTCCTGACGACGGAACTAGTGGTCTGATCTTCCTGGAGGGTGCATCGGGTCTGATCAAGAAGTTGAAAACTGCGAAAACACTCAAGATACAGCCCGGGATATATCAGGCAGGGACGGCAGTATTTGACTTTGATGTTGCGGGCCTTGAATGGAAACATTGAGATTCGGCAACCGGCTACCGGGCGCAGTCCTGCGTTTTGTCTCTGATTTAAGTTGCAAACTTAAACCAGAAGGGGTAACCATTACTGATAATAGCTATTTGGAATCCAGGTTAGCCTGTTTTCGAATTTCAGCTTTAGTAGCACGGAATACCCTTTGCAAAAGGGCTTTTAATTTGGAGTTCGGGATGCCCTGCGGAACATCCCGAACAGCCGGGGAAGGTCAGGAGCTTTGTTACATATTTTCCCTGGAAACTTTGACCCCAAGTTTGGTTAGTTGATCAATAAAGTCATTTTTTCTTTTTTCTCCGAGGACGATCCTAAAACTATCATCAAACTTCTTTGCCTTAATAATTAAATGAGGACCTCCAAAGCGCCCTTTTACATTGCGGAAAATCACCTCTCTTAATTCAGCAACTTTAAAGATCCGGTCAGTTTTAGTTGTAATGGAGAATGGACGTCTGACTACCAATCTGTCTGCGAATAGTTGGAAGGTTTTTGCTACCCGAATGGCCTGAATGATCCATCCCATAAAAAAAAGACAAAGAAATAGTGGCCCGCCCCATTCAGCCTTTGTAAATTTAGAAGCATAATAAAATAGCGCATAGGATGCTACTGCAATTTGTCCTATAGTTAGGAGCTTTTCAAGCCAAGTCAAAGTTGTTTCAAGTAAGGGTTGATGTTTCGGTTTTTCCATTAAGGGTCGAGTTTTGTATAGATATTACCGCCAAAATTACATTTGTCGCAGTTCGACACAACTATTTATAATGGAATGACTTCCTTTCCCCCAGCTGTTAATAAATTCCTTTCCACGGCAGAATAGAAACCCTTACCTTTGCACAATTTGTTTTTTTTCTATGCCTGAACAAGCTTCTACTACGCCCGCCTGGCTGCTGCTCGAGGACGGGACGCTTTTTAAAGGAAAGTCTTTTGGCGCCAGGGGTACTTCCGGCGGTGAGATATGCTTCAATACCGGGATGACGGGTTACCAGGAGGTGTTTACGGACCCTTCGTACACGGGCCAGGTACTTATAATGAATAATGCCTATGTGGGTAACTATGGCGTTCTGGACGTGGATGTGGAGAGTGATAGCGTGAAGATAAAGGGGCTGATAGCCAAGAATATCAGTCATAGGTATAGCCGTATGATGGCGGAGGATAACCTGGAGCATTACCTGGAGAAAAATAAGATAGTTGCCATATATGATGTGGATACACGTGCGCTGGTGCAGCATATCCGCAGCAAAGGTGCGATGAACTGTATCATCAGCACGGAGCTGAGCGATATGGAAGGGCTGAAAGGCGAGCTGGCGAAGGTCCCCAATATGGACGGGCTGGAGCTGAGCAGCGAGATAAGCACCAAGGAGCCGTATACGCTGGGCAATGCTGATGCGAAGATCCGCATAGCGGTGCTGGACTTCGGGGTGAAGCGCAACATACTGAACTGCCTGGTAGAAAGGGGCACCTTTGTGAAGGTGTTCCCGGCGAAGACGAGCTTTGCAACCCTGCAGGAGTTTCAGCCGCATGGGTATTTTATCTCCAACGGTCCCGGCGACCCGGGCAGCATGGACTATGCTGTGAAGACCGTGAAAGAAGTACTGGATACGAACAAGCCATTCTTTGGTATCTGCCTGGGTCACCAGTTGCTGGCCAGGGCGAATGATATACCTACTTATAAAATGCACCACGGCCACCGCGGGCTGAATCACCCGGTGAAGAACCTGGTGACGGGCAAGAGCGAGATAACGACGCAGAATCATGGTTTTGGAGTAGACCCTGAGGCGGTGAAAGCTTCGGACAAGGT
>DASPNB010000638.1:0-3178 GCA_035626755.1 Flavipsychrobacter sp. | reverse complement strand
TCGTTGAGCTAAAGGGTAAGAAAGAGGGAATTGAGCTATTTGCTTTGAAAATCTAAGTTACATTTTCAGCAGACGTATCAGGCGGAAGTGGAACCTGCCCATTTCTTCCGAGATACCGTAGGTTGCCGAGAACGTAAACCTGTTGAAAGGGGCAAGCAGCACGCCACCGCCATAACCTACGTGCCATTTTTCCGACTTTTCTCCCGGCATCCATACGCGCCCGTCATCTATAAAGGCAACAAGCCCAAATTTGCCGTTCATAATATAGCTTTTGAAGTCAGTGATCCATCTCAGCTCATTAGTGTTGTAAAAAGCGCTTTGTCCGCGGAAGCGGTCGCGACGGAAACCTCGTATCGTCTGACTGCCACCTATGGAGGCGTATTGATAGAATTCAGGTTGCCCCCAAATATGGGTTGCGCCACCCCTCAGAGACAGGCTGAATTTCCAGAATAAGGGTACAAATACCTGCAGGATGCTGTTACCGGTAACAAAATTCCGGTTTGAAAATTTTAGATTTTGTGAATATGCTCCGCCTACATAGAACATCACTCCGCTTTCGGGTATGACCGGGTTGTCAACTCTCTGGAAGTTATAGCCTAACCTGGCCGATGCGTATAGAAAGCGTTCGTAAAAATTCAGTTGTTCGGGGGCATAGTAGTCGGAAATAAACCGCGCGGTATCTTCCAGTACTTTTAATGCAGAGAATGATCCCTGAACATCTATGCTGTGATGCTTTCGTATCCGGCGTGTAAATGTGGCTGTTCCAAGAAACTCATTGGTGCGCATTCTATAATAATCCCTGTTGTCAAGATCTACCCGTTCTGTTTCATTTCCCAGGCCATAGAAATTGGTCCAGCGTACGAAATCCTGGTTCAAGCTAACTCGCCCGTCCCATTTCCTGAGTACTTTATAAAATTTGCCATCGTATTGCATACTGAAGGCGTTCTGCATTAGCGAGTAGCGTACATTAACAGATTGTTCAAAGCCGTACGGGCTTTTTCTCCATACGTGGCGCTTAAAGGCATATCCTGCGCTTAAGAAGAGGCGGTCGGGATTATCGTAGAAGATAGAGAATTTAGGGCCCTTTTTGTGATAATGGAAATCAAGATGGTCATAAGCATGTATTGCGGAATCATTCGAGAGATGACGCCTGGTTTCCGGCCCGGCATCTATATAGGTGTCTTTATCATCGTAGATACCAGTTTTTTTGGAACCTGTTGTCACAACTGAGTTGTCAATAATTGAGTCCGCCTCGGGGCCACCCACTACACGAACTTTTATGCCTTCACTTGTAGTGCCATCCAATTTAAAAACATCATTGCCGCCTATGCCGTATAGCCTGACGTCTTTGGTCTCAGAGGTTTTGAATGTTCTTGAATAAAAGGGCTTTTTATCATGATCCCGGCTGTTTTTACCCATGTCATAGACATTTATCAGGGTTTCTTCATCGTTCAGGCGTTTCACTTCAAAGTACTCGCTTTCTTTGCTGCCTACCACATTTACGTGCCTGGCCAGGAAATCGTAGTAATCTCCAACCAAAGTAACCAGTAGCTCACGTCTTGTTTTCAGCTTCCTGATCATGTCCGGCCCGGAAATAGGAAAGACCTCGGGCGGCATTTTTTTCATTGAGGATTCTATGAGCTCGTCCGTCATTGCCTGCTGTACATCCTTTGCTATAGTCAGCCACTGTTGTTTACTTAGCTCGTTAGTGAGCCGCCGGTCGAGGTGCCTTGCAGGGTAGTTGAATGTCTTTATGTCTTTTACATGATCGTCAAAGGTCTGCAGGCGGTCGAGATTTGCCACGGATAGGGTCATTTGTGTTATCAGCCCGTCGAACTTGGTATAAGCCTGGTCCCTGTCACGCGGTACCGGTTTGTAGGTAGTGACATCGTTTTTTTCAAAGGCCCCCCATCGCCATTGATCGTCATGCCGCCCCCAGTCGCTGATGAAGATGTCGAATATTCTTGAACGGAGGTATAGTTCCTGGTCGATCCTGTTTTCATTGTCGTCTAATAGCTTTTCTAAAACTTTGTCTGTACCTACAATGTTTTTGGCATTTCCGAAATTACTTGCTATTGACCAGTCCTCATCAGGCCTTTGTTCCAAAAGGTATATCCTGTTGCCAAATTCTTTATTAAAGCTGTCGAGTGCCTTTTGCTCGGGGACATAGCGCATTATGGGATTAGTGTGATAGATCTTTGCCGCTTCTGCCATTGGTGGTATGGTAAAGGCAGAGTATGGATGGGCTATTGTTACCTGGTCGTCTATGAGGTCTTCAACAAATGTGCCCTGCACTATTTCAGGGAGCGCCCGTCCGAAGGATTTGTCCAGGCTGCGTAGTACCCATTCTCTTCCGTTCTTGTCCCGGAGTTTTAACGATTTGCTTTGCCTGCCACCCCCAGCCTCATAGGGTTTCAGGCCGCCATATGCAGTGTCGATGTAAAGGTTTCGCACCCGCACAGGTGTTACCCACTCATCGCGATAGTGAGCCCCAAGAAAGAACTCAAAAAGCCTGCTGCGGTCATAATCTCCAGCTATTACTGTTTTGTAGCTTTTGTTAATGCTGTCTACAACAATAGTTTCTTCCTGTGCCCGGGCGATCACTGGCAGCAGTAGCGCAACAAAGCAGGATATAAGTATACGATTCATCTTCCCAGACATGTCTTTCTACTGCGTATGTAAAACCGTTCCACCAGCTCATCGATACGAAAAGCAAACAGGACGGGGCTTTCCCGTCCTGTCTGAAACATTGATTAATGAAATTTATTTTTCTTTTGTCTTAGTCTTTATACTACCGTCTTCGTCACGGTCTACAGCTTTATACTTTGCGTCGTCGGTTTTCACCTTCACCTTATTATCTTCCAGCTTTATCTTACCGTCCGAGGTTTTTAGTTTCGCGTTGTTATCGCCATCTACCTGCAGCCTGCTTTCATCTATACGCCAGTCATCTCCTTCATGGATCAGGGAATTGTTCACGTTTTGGCCACTGGCACTATGGAAGGTATCGTGAGATTGGGCATCTATATAGAAGTCTACATCATTGCCGCTTTCATCCATATACCTGCCGGATGCTTCGTCCCTAGTAACTGCTGAGCCTGTACGCAGGTCATAGTAACCCGCATTTGCGGCAGGTGGGTTTTCTGTCATCTCGGTCGTTGTCATCGTCGTTGAATCTGCG
>DASPNB010000637.1:0-4721 GCA_035626755.1 Flavipsychrobacter sp. | reverse complement strand
TCCATGGTGCTACAGTTCCATAAGTAGCAACCTTATCATATGTTATGATAAACTTCCTGTTGGGTGAAGTACCTACTGTTGCATAAGTGATCTGTGAAGGACTGCCTGAATAACCAACATGAAGGTCTCTCCAGAAAATGGCAATTAAGTCATTGGGCGCAGTTGCCGTAGGAATGTTTTGCGGACTCACCGAACCAATACTACTATTAAACCCGATGTGCCCGTTTACTCCCACATAAAGTGTACTGTAGCTGGTTCCGTAAAAGGTAAAGTTGAATGGTAATGATACCGTCGCATACCCATCATCATTGTCACCACTTGTTACAAGCACCGTCGGACTACCTATTACAGTTGCTCCGGGAGTTGGTCGCAGGCCGGAACCGATAGCATATATTTCGTAGTTGCTTGGTGTATTGAGGGTGGACAGCTGAGTGCTCTCACCTGAACATACCGCTGAAGGAGTGGCAGTGGCAGTAGTAGTGGGCATTGGAGATATGTTCACCGCAAATGTTTGCTGGGTGCTGCATGGCCCCAATGTAGATGTTACAGTATATGTAGTTGTTGACGATGGTGAAGCCACCACCGTAGAACCTGATGTTGTATTTAGTCCCGTAGATGGCGACCATGAGTAAGAAGAGCCAGTACCCGACACAGAAATTGTATTGCTGCTCGTCGTACAATTAAAAAATTCTGACGCTGTAGTTGTTATCGTTGGGTATGGGTTTACAGTGATCGTAACAGGCGTCGTAGTATTTGTTAGTCCTGAATACAAGCAATAAACAGAAACCCTGACCATAGTAGTTTGTGTTATTGTACCTGGATTCAAACTTGAACTTGTCTGGCCGCTGTAGTTATTCCATGTTACACCACCATTTGTTGAGTATTGCCACTGAAGCGAAATACCATTGGTAGCTGAATAGCCGCTGACAGTAAATGTAGGCGCGCCCGATCCACAAAAAGTGGTGCCGCCGGTAGTGCTAACGCTACCTGCAGTCGGCATACCCGAGCAGTTAGTAGGTGCAATAATATTTACTGTAAAATCCTCTGTTTCCCCATAGCTCTGGCTGGCGCATGCACCAGTAGCCGGTGGCGTTGAAACATAACTGCAACGTACCCGCATTTTTCTGCCGCTACCTGGAACTGCACTGGTAGGTATAGTAAACGTGCCGCTTCCTCCGCTGCTGGATGCATGAGCAACAAGGCGCTCGGCGGAGTCAAATATGTTATTGCCATTCACGTCTATCCATATAGCAAGTCCCTGCTGGTAAGTGCCTGTTGTATACGCATAAGTGTACGTTGACCCGATTGTCAAATTAAATACAGGGCTGGCATTCACCCGCCAACCATTTGCTTGCCCATTGCACCCGGCCATGTTAGGTAGTGTAGTGCCGGCAATTTGCAACGAATTAATTAAGTCACCGACCGAGCAATTCGTCGCTGAAATGGGTGATTGGGTAACAGGGCATTGAGCCTTTGCTTGCTGATTGGTACCTATCGATACCACTAATCCCAAAAAAGCAAATACTCCGTAGAGTCTTCTACGCTTTGGTTTCTCAGTCATTCTTGAACGCAGTAATTGTTGACTCATGGTTTTGATGATTTAAATTTTTATAATGAATTTAGCGCGTTTGTTAACGAATTGATAATTTCAAATTATTACCTATAGTTAAATTTAACAACAAAAATTATATCGTCAAGGGATATTTATTTTTTTGTTATCTATACTGCGTTGATAAAATAAATTAATCTCAAATCATATACCATGACTCTATATAAATAGTTTAAAATCAAAAAACTATACGTTCCCGTTTTTTTACTAACCCGTCTCTGTGGGAAAAACTGTGCTTGCTCCGGTTGACGGGTTATTATATATCCTAGGTGATTGTTATCAACCGTTTATAAGGAAAAAGATGAGCAAAGGCACTTATGTGATTAAAAGCTACCAACTCCTGCATTTTACGTTGCCGCGATTCAGCATTACTTACTTTTACATCAACACTTTTATGAAACATTTTTTCACCTTCCTTTTCGTCGTCGCAAGCATTACTGCATTTGCACAAGCTCGGCGTATTAAACACGCAGGAAATACATTTGACGTCTATATCGCTACCCCCCAAAAAGACAATATTCAAACCTATTGGAAGAACCATAGAGGAGAAAAGCTTATCAGCCTTACCAACCTGAAAAAAAATGTAGAGCAAAAAGGAAAGGAATTGGTATTCGCTACTAACGCTGGCATCTACCTCGAAGATAATTCGCCCCAGGGCCTTTATGTAGAAAATGGTAAAGAACTTCGACCACTAGACACAAAAAAGAAAAAGAGCAATGCCAATTTTTACATGCAACCCAATGGTGTATTTCTGCTAACAAAAACGGGCGCTAAAGTCGTTGTGACTGAGGAATACAAAACCTATAAATCTCAAACTGTCTATGCTACCCAGTCGGGTCCTATGCTGGTGATTAATGGAAAGATCAATTCAATATTCAGGAAAGGCTCTGCCAACAACGGCTATATAAGAAGCGGCGTTGGAATAAATGATAAAGGCGAGGTGGTATTCGCAATATCTAATGGTCCTTCCAACTTCTACGACTTCGCTACCCTATTCAGAGATATTCTGCGTTGCGACAATGCCCTCTATCTCGATGGTGCTATTTGCAGATCGTATATCCCCTCACTCAAGCGACTTCAACTTGGTGGCAATTTCGGAGCCATGATAGGAGTAACAAAATAAAACTAATAGCTCTTGAGCAACGTTAGCGTTCTTTGCGTTCAACTACAATTTTCCGAGCCCGGCTAATACTGATCTCAATTCATCTGCTTTCTGAGTTCCTACCAGTACTTTCTTGCCGGTCTTGAGAACTAGCTGCAGCCCCCAATTGCCGGAAACGTTGAATGCCCTGCCGTTTTTGAAAGAATGTCTCCAACCCCATCCTCCAAACTCTCTTATCGGCTTGTAGGTTCTTACGTCTACCTTTTCTATCTCATCCCAAAATATTGTGGTTTCCTTTAGTTGTATTGGAAAGAAACGGAAACTCACACCACTGCTATCCACTCTCGTACTCAATTTGATCTGGGTTAAGAAGCCTATGATCAGCGGTGGGATGCCGATAGCAACAGCAAGGTCTATGATCGCCGACGTTCGCTCTGACCAATTATCGGACACCAAAATAGAGACACAGGGCACTGTCGCTGCGACTCCCAGCACCAGCCATACCCACCGCTGTCTGAACCGCTGCGTCTCTGCAAACTCATACATAATTATTGTATTTAAACCTTACTAAAATACGAAATACCGCTGCCCTTTCGGAACAGCGGTAGTATTTTTCCAGTTACTAATCAACCAGTCAACTGATCAACTAACCAACTTACTTCTTAGTCATTGTATTCTTAGCCTCTATACTCAGGGTAGCATGGGGTACCGCGCGCAGGCGCGCCTTGTCTATCAGCTTACCTGTTACACGGCAGATGCCATAGGTCTTGTTCTCTATGCGTATCAGCGCTTTTTCCAGGTGATTGATAAACTGTATCTGGCGACTGGCAAGCTGAGCCAGTTGCTCGCGCTCCATAGCGCCGCTGCCGTCTTCCATATTCATGTAGCGGTTCTCTGTATCTTCTGTACCCGCTTCATCTTTACGTGTTATAAGTCCCTGCAGGTATACTAGCTCTTTCCTTGCAGCCTCTAAACGTCCTGATATTAATTCTTTGAACTCGTTCAGTTCTTCATCGCTATATCTGTACACTGGTCCTGTTTGTTGTTGTGGTTCATCCAATATCGAACGGTAAGTCTCAGGTTGGTAGCTTACCATCGTTTTTCTTCCTTCATCCTTCGACTTCGATTTATTTTCCAGTCGGCGGTGTGCTATTATCACATTTGGCTTCTTTTCCTCGCGAATGGCCTGGCGGTTAGGTAATGGCCTCGATGGCGTATGCGTTATTGTCTGCACTATTACCTTTTTTACCGGGGCCTTCCCTTTTCCGGGTGCTTTATCCTTCGGCGATCCTTTCACAGGCGCGTCCTGGGCTTTCGCCAGCGGAGCCTTCTTCATTTCCTTGGCCTCCTTTACAGGTTTAGCCGGTGCTGCCTTCTTAGGATCCACCTTTGGTGCAGGTGCTGCTTTCCTGGCAACAGGTATAGCTTTCTTTGGTGCAGGTGCTACCTTCTTGGCAGGTGCTGCTTTCTTCGCTGCCGGCGCAACTTTCTTAGCTGGCGCCGCTTTCTTAGCCGGTACTGCTTTCTTCGCTGGTTTTGCCTTACTTGTCGTTGCTTTACTCACTGGCTTTTTTATATTTTTTGAGTTAGTCTTTGCAGGCGCAGCTTTCTTGGCCGGCGCCGCCTTCTTTACAGTCTTTACTGCCTTTTTAGGAGCAGGCTTACTTGCTTTCTTTGCTACCGGTTTGGCAGTTGGCTTTGCAGCCTTCTTCGCCGGTGTACCCTTCGTTTTACTGGCCACTACTTTTTTAGCAGGTGCTGCCTTCTTTGCTTTAGTTGCAGATGCTTTTGCATTCTTGGTTGGCTTCGCAGCCTGTTTTTTGTGTGTGGCCATAAATCTAAAATTTAGGGATTTTTATTGATTAACACTTTTAAACTTGCTTCATTTACTTCTATCTCTGTTCCCTCTGTTAAATTGTTCGTAATCTGTATATTGTCTGCTAAAATTTCCGCGCAAATATAGTCACCGAAATTAATAATTGCAGATTTTAATGGTTCATGCTCCTGGAT
>DASPNB010000636.1:0-4364 GCA_035626755.1 Flavipsychrobacter sp. | reverse complement strand
ACTGCAGGCGCTCTACGCTTTCCTTCACTGCATTGTCGGGGAGGCCCACAATAAAAAATCCCGGCAGCGCTCCCGGTACCAGGTCCACCTCTATGGTGATCGTCATTGCTTCCACGCCGTAAACCGCGCTTCCAAATACTTTTACCAGCATCCTTTAATCCTTAAAACCGATCTTATAAGAAAGATAAGCACCCTTCTCCGAATTCCATTCAAATATAAAGGTAGTGGAGATGGAGACGCTTTAGTTAAAATGTGGATATCTCGCGGGTTTAATAAAAAAGAGCCGTCCCAGGTTATCCGGGACGGCTCTTCAAAACTCAATTCAAATTATTTCTTCACAAACGGCAGAACAGCTGTTTGTGCGTCAGAGCTCAGTTTCAGGGTATAAACACCAGAAGCGATGTGAGCATTGATATTGATCTCTGCAGAGATAACGTTTGCTTTGATCACGATCTGCTCTTTGTGTACTACACGACCTGCAACGTCTACCACTTCTACCAGTACTTTGCCATCCTTAGATGTAAAGTTGCCGTTCACGGTAAAGCTACCGTTGTTCGGGTTAGGATAGAGAACGATAGCGCCTTCTTTACCTACAGAGCTTACGCTTACAGGCAGTGTGTTAGACTG
Source organism: Flavipsychrobacter sp. (assembly GCA_035626755.1). Classification (GTDB taxonomy): domain Bacteria; phylum Bacteroidota; class Bacteroidia; order Chitinophagales; family Chitinophagaceae; genus MKUN01. The sequence continues at coordinate 3,737 of DASPNB010000636.1, read as the reverse complement.
GTTGCTGCAGCCATTACCGTCAGTTACTATTACATAGTAGCTGCCCGGTGCGGTTGGGGTGAAAGTTTGGCTGGTAGCACCGCTTATAGGGCCAGAGCCATCGTACCACTGGTAAGTGCTGTAAGTAGCAGTAGTGCTCAGCTGGTTACCTGTAGCAGTGATGGTAGGCGTAGGCAGCGGGTTAACAGTTACTGTTACTGCTGCTGAAGTAGTAGAGCAGGTGCCATCGCTTACAACCACTGTGTAAGTGCCTGAAGTGTTTGCTGTATAAGAAGCGCTGGTAGCACCCGTTATGGCAGTGCTGCCATTGTACCACTGGTAAGTAAGACCTGTACCGGTGTTAGCATCGAGCTGTACAGTTCCACCCTGGCAGAACGTAACAGGACCTGCAGGCGTGATGGTAGCAGGAGGAGCGGGAGTAACAGTGATAGTCTGCGTTTGAGCAGGGCTGTTACCGCAACCGTTTACCGCAACCACTGAAATGCTACCGCCGGTAGTACCAACAGTTACGGTGATAGAAGTGGTGGTGCTGGTACCTGTCCAACCTGTAGGCAGTGACCATGTATAAGATGTGGCACCGGCAACAGGAGCAATAGAATATGTCTGGCTGCTACCTGCGCATACTGTAGCAGGACCGGAAATAGTACCCGGCTGACCAGGTGCTCCCGGATCGACGACTACGGTAACAGTACCTGTAGCGCTACAGCCGTTGGCAGTAACTGTAACAGTGTATGTGCCTGCTGCAGCGGCAGTAACGCCGGTTATAGAAGGGTTCTGGAGCGTAGAAGTAAACGAGTTAGGACCAGCCCAGCTATAAGTAACACCTGAAGTAGTAGTGCTTGAAGTTAAGTTCAGCGTTTGGCCTACGCACAGCGGAGTATTAGCACCTGCTGTAGGTGCAACGGGTACAGGATTGACTGTAACAGTAATGGCATTTGATACTGAAGTACAACCATTGGCTGTAACTTCTACCGTGTAAGTGCCCGAAGCAGAAGCAGTGTAAGTAGATGCGTTCGCGCCAGGAATAGGAGCACCCTGGTACCACTGGTAAGTATAGCCCGTGCCTGTTGTTGCGGTCAGCACCACGTTGCTACCCTGGCAGAAAGTAGTAGGTCCGCCGGCTGTGATGCTGGCAGTGGGCATAGGATTCACTGTAATGTTTAGTGTCTGAGCCTGGCTTGCACCGCAGTTGTTGTTAGCAACTACAGAGAGCGTACCGCCTGTGCTACCTACAGTCACAGTTATTGAGTTGGTAGAACTTGTGCCTGTCCAGCCGTTAGGTAATGTCCATGTATAAGATGTGGCACCTGTTACGGCAGCTATGGTATAAGTCAGAGTGCTGCCTGCGCAAACTGTTGCAGCACCGGTGATAGTGCCTGGCTGCGCCGTAGGCAAGCAGTCAAGGAACTTGGCTGCCACACCATCGCCGAGACCGGCATTTGTGGTTTGGATAGTAGTATTAAAAGCGATATCGGCGCCGCTTTCGCTGTAGCCTGCAACGTAGAGATAGGCAGGGTTGCCACCATCTGTTGCAATGTTATTCATCCAGTCGATACCGGCGCCGCCGTAATAAGTAACCCAATCATTAGCGCCGCCAGAGCTAAATTTTCCAATGAATCCGTCGCCGATGCCACCCAAGGTAACATCATAACTGTTGGTAGTTCCAATGCTGGTGGGACTTTCAGTATATCCTACTATGAATGCATTCCCGACCTGATCAAAAGCGACACCGTCGCCCTCATCGTATTGCGCACCTCCTAAATAAGTGCCCCAGAGCTTCGCACCTGCCGAGTTATACTTTCCAATGATAGCATCTTGTACTCCGTTCATTGTGTTTTGATAGGCTCCGAAGGTGGCCATGCCAGTGCTTCCTGAAAGGCCTGTAACCACGATATCATTAGAGCCATTTATGTTAGCGCCCAGCAAATTGTCGTCTGCTGCGCCGCCCCAATAGGTACCCCATACCTTTACGCCAAGGCTGCTGTACTTTACGACGAAACCATCAAAGAGGCCACCTGCGAATTGCTGAGCGGACCCTATGGTGGAGATCGTGGTTGTGCTACTTGTCCAGCCGGTAACATAAGCATTACTTACGTTGTCAAGGTCTACAGTTATCATAGCATCGTCGCCGGTGCCGCCTAACAAAGTACCCCACTGGAATGTGCCTGAGCCATCAGTCATCAGCAGCAATCCATCATATAATCCACCACCAAATGTTGTTTGCCCTACTGTAGCAAGGGTTGTAGTATTGTCGGTTCTACCGGCCATGTAAGTATTTCCACCTATCCTGTCAACTTTGTAGCATATTTCGTTTGAGGTGCTACCAATGGCGTAGCCAAATGAAAATGTTCCGGTGGTTGTGAATTTTGCAAGCATGAAATCCTGATCAACATAGAAATCGGTGTAGCCGCCTATGACAACGTCTGTTCCATTATAATCTATACTCCAGCCCACTTCGTTCCCGGTAGTGCCGTAAAAAGTAGACCATAAAAGTCCACCGGCCGTATTGATCTTAAACAAGAAAGCATCGTACGCACCTGCATTGGTTAACTGATAAGCCCCCAACGTAGCCATGTTAGTTGTGCTTGAGGTGTAGCCAAGCCAGTACTCGTTGCCGGAGTTGTCGTAAGAAACTGACTTTACTTCTTCCGTTCCTAAATCACCAAAGTAAGTCCCCCAGGTGAGCGCCGGATCGATAGTAAGCGTTCCTGTGTAGCTGCCTACGTTGAAGCTGAGAATATTGCCGTTCAGGTTAAACGAAGAACTTACATTTTTCCCATCGGCCTGGAATGAGAACGGAGCGGCTTCCGTAATAGTACCCAGAGGAGTAGTAGCTACTAGTTGACCCCCATCGTTGACACGAATAGATGTTGCTCCGTTGTATTTCAGCTTGATATCATTGGGATTGCCTCCAGGTCTTACTACAAATTCATATTCAAGCTGATTATTTTTTATTACAAGTACCCAGTCGATGTTTGGATAGATGTTTTTGTAAGTGATCTTATCGTAAGATGCTACATGCACTTCGTTGTCTACTTTAGCCTTGCTGTTTCGGCCAGTAAAGCTTGCTTGATAATAGTTTACGATAAAGTTTTGTTTTTGTTCGGTTACGATCGGCGCATTCTTATTGGCATTTAGAAGTTCCACGTCCATGCGATACATGTCAACAAGCGGTGCTTCTAACTTTACGCCGGCATTTTTGCTGGAAAGTAAACTGCCCCTGAAATCAGGCTTGTTAATGATGTTGCTGAACTGGTAGTGCAGTTGTCCATCGCCGATGAAAACTTTCATACCATTACCACCCACTGAAAACTGGATGTCGGTTCTGCTGTGGTTGTACTGATCTGTCACCTGCCCTTTGTTTTCCTGGAAATGCAGATTATTCTGTACAGCTGAAGACCCTATATTTTCTTTTGCTGCGCACAATAGTGGCAAGGCTCCTGTTAAAAGGCTGAGGAGTAATTTTCTATGCATAAAAGGGATTTTTTTTATTTTTTACAAAGATAGCTTGATATAAGATAGATAAATCAGAGGTGGAGCCTCTTTCGCCTGCTTAGACGAGAAAAGCAGTCAATTCGTTGGATAGCTTATTTTTTTAGGTTGGCGATAGCATCTATAATGCAGAGATCGCCTGCGTAGGAGAGTGTATGGACGCCGCGTATGCCAGCCGGAAGCTCTGGCCTGATAAGGCTTTCAGACTGCTCTTCATATTCTGTTTCGCTGAGCTTTGTTACGCG
>DASPNB010000635.1:0-2343 GCA_035626755.1 Flavipsychrobacter sp. | reverse complement strand
ATCCTGTCCCCACGATGAGAAGCAGTGAGCTTCGTCTATAACGAAGCGAACGATCTTTCTTCCCAGCAGTAATCGCTCAATTGTTTTTGAGCGAAGCGCCTCGGGTGAAATGTACAAAATCGTGGCTGAGCCATCTTCAACCCTTTCAAATGATTTAGCCCTTTCTATCGGATCAAGCAAGCCATTAATAGTTACTGCGTCAACGATATTGGCCCGCTCAAGGTTGTCTACCTGGTCTTTCATTAGAGATTGAAGAGGAGATATCACAACGGTCAATCCTTTAACACTGTCTCCACTCATTAATGCCGGCACCTGGAATGTAATAGATTTTCCGCCACCTGTTGGGAACACAGCAAGTATCGACTTCTCTTCTACGGCTGCTTTTACTGCGAGCTCTTGTAGTGGTTCGCCTCCGTAGGCACGGTACGAATCAAAGCCAAAATACTTTTTTAAGCCAAGGTGAATATCCAAAGCTTTGCCACAATAGGCACATCCGTTGATACAGGGCCTGTTTCGTAAGCGCAGCATTATCTGCTCTACTTCAGGATAACTCTTTAACACCCATTTGGGCGTTATGGAATGGCTTTTTTGACTTTTAATAAAAGAAGTTATAAGAGAAAGGCAATAGGCGAGCTCAACAGGATTTTCTGATATTATTTTCTGTAGGTCTGCTTGCTCACAGATTTCACTACCAAAATTTTCCCTGATCAGCGCCTCAGGGTCAGAGTGTACAGTTACATACTCCATGTAACGGAAAAAGGCGTAGAACTCTTTTCTGTTGTTCAGCAGTAAGTAATAGATCTGTTTCAATGTGTTATCGGCATTCTTGAATGCCGCAACCTCATCGTAGAACAGGTCTCTTGCTTTAATGGAATCATTTAAGGGGTTGTTTGCCTCTTCGGTCTGTAGTTTGTCGTCCTTCAACAAGGCATGATAGGGTTTGGTTGGAAATAACAGCGGTGATAGGTATAACGTATCAATTACCTTTGTATCATCAATTCCGGCATCTGCTAATGCTTCACTTATATACAGCAGATCATGGTTGATAATATTATGCCCGCATATATATTCTGACCCCCGTAGAAAATCAATAAATCCGGCAACCGAAGTTTTATGAAAGGAACTCCCATCATTTTTAACGCCGCCTATATCAAGAACCTTCCGGCTTTTCGGCTCAATTTCAACATCTATAAATGCTATCATCCCAGTTCCGGTGCTTGTCAACGTCATAGTAAAACAAGAAAAGGAGAGTCGTCATTCTGGATTACACAGGCGGCTACTACCGCTTAAGATACATATTTTAAATAAAATGCTAGTAACCCCATTCTCAAAAATCCCATTAATCCCATAAATCCCGGTTCAGAACAACCCGCACTTTGCCCGATTCTCACATTTTCACATCTCCACATTAACCCCTCATCTCCACCAGCCTCCCTCTATATAGTTCCAGATAAACCCCCTTCGCCTCATCCCCCAAAAAAGAATTAGCCACCATATACTCTACCAGCAATTCATTTTCTACAAACCGGTTGAGTATTCTTTCTGCACGTTTAGGTACCATGCCTATATCTATACCGAAGGAATAAAAATCAAAACGCGTGTAGCCGCCTTCGCGTAAAAAGGGTTCCCCACTTTGCATATAGTAGAGCGGGTCTTCATCGCTATGTACGTGCAGCTCTGTACAGAGAAGATTATACGCTGGAGAGATCACATACTCACCTTCGGCAGTTTTGATAAGAGAGAATTGATGCAGACTTTGCCCGCGGCAGGAGAAGAGATAATTAAAAACGCAAAGCGAGAAGAAATATTCCACCTGTGGCTTATAGGCAGCAAGGTATCTTTTCAGCAATGCTCCTATATCGGTGAGGCTATTACTGTTGAGGTCTTCATGCAGCGCGAAAAGTTTCGGCAGCGTGTACTTGTCTGTGTATTGATGGCTCTCTGAAATATCGATCCTGCGGGTTAGGTAAGCCGGGGTTTCATCAGCCAGGAATGCCAGGGCTGAGGGCGCTGTATATATATTATATATCTGCGCCGCTATCTGCATAGTCAGGTGTTCGTTGGCAGGCAACTGATCCAGCCGCTGAAAGGAGCCGGTAGGTATTGTTTTCAGTATATGGCTGCCCCGCTGCTCTACAGGTTCCAGCTGGTTGTCATTTTGCTGCAGGGCAAATTCTATGCGGATATCGCGGAGGTCTTTTTTACTGTACGAGCTGAGGATGTCCAGCTGGTTGCGCTCCGGCAGGGAAAAGGGCAGATAGCAGCTCACGCGCGCCTTACGGAAGAGCTGCATGCGGCAGTCGGCACAATATTCTGCTATATCGGGCTTGTAGCAGCCTTTAC
>DASPNB010000634.1:0-6013 GCA_035626755.1 Flavipsychrobacter sp. | reverse complement strand
CGGTTATAATCTTTACGAGGCCAAAAAGGTAATGCGCGAGCGCCCCTACTTTGGCTGTATGATGGTGGAAACGGGCGAGGCCGATGCACTGATATCGGGCCTTACAAGAAAGTACCCCGATACGCTTCGCCCTGCGCTGGAGATAATAGGACTGGAAGAAGAAGCCAACAAGGTGGCAGGCATGTATATGATGCTCACCAAGAAGGGACCACTCTTCTTTGCTGATACCACAGCCAACTTTGAGCCAACGGAAGAAGAGCTGGTAGACATCACCATGTTAACCGCACGCAAGGTGGAACAGTTCAATATAAAGCCAAGGATAGCCATGCTCTCCTACTCCAACTTCGGCAGCAGCAATTCGCCTGAGGCTATAAAGATGCGCAATGCAGTAGAAAAGATAAAACACCGCTACCCCGAAATGGTGATAGATGGTGAAATGCAGGCAGGTGTGGCTTTTAATAAAGATCTGCTGCGTGAGAACTATCCGTTCTCCGACCTGGTGAACGAATCGCCCAACACGCTTATCTTCCCCAATCTTGCTGCGGGTAATATCGCTTACCACCTGCTACAGGAAGTAGGTGGCGCCGAAGCCGTGGGGCCTATCCATATGGGCTTCCGCAAGCCGGTGCATGTATTGCAACTGGGCAGCTCGGTGAGGCAGATAGTGAACATGGTGGCCATAGCCGTGGTGGATGCACAGACCAATTCAGATCACGCCAAGGAATAATGCGCATAGCGATAATAGGGGCCGGTGCCGCGGGATGCTTTGCAGCAGCTAATATAGCTGCGGAAGAAGGCACGTCTGTAGCATTGTTTGAAAAAACAGGGAAAGTACTGCAAAAAGTAAAAGTGTCCGGCGGCGGCCGCTGCAATGTTACTCACTCCTGCTTTGAAGTGCCTGAGTTGGTAGACCGCTATCCGCGGGGCAAACAAATTCTGCGCAAGTCTCTCTATCATTTTTCACCGCAGGATTCTATAGAGTGGTTTGGAGCAAGAGGTGTACAGCTCAAGACCGAAGCTGATGGCCGTATGTTCCCAACCACGGACGATTCGCAAACCATCATCGATTGCATTTGGCAGGAAATGATGCGGAAGAAGGTGGCTGTGTATTATCACAAGTCGGTAGAGAGAATTGAAAAACTTGAGAAAGGCTTCATCATTCACTTTGCCGACAAGTCGACACACGAAGCAGATAAAATACTCATAGCCACCGGCGGCTATCCCAAGCCTGAGCAATATAAATGGCTGCAGGAACTGGGACATACTATACAATCGCCCGTGCCCTCGCTGTTCACTTTCAATATGCCTAAACACCCAATTACCGAACTGATGGGTGTGAGTGTAGAAAATGCCAGGGTGAAAATAGTGGGCACCAAGCTTGCAGAAAGCGGCCCTCTGCTTATTACCCATTGGGGTATGAGCGGACCAGCCATACTGAGGACATCAGCGTGGGCCGCGAGAGAACTAGCAGACCGCAACTATCATTTCAGCATCCAGATAAACTGGCTGTATGATGTAACGGATACTGACCTGAAGGAGCTGATACAAAACCTGCGCGTGGAACAAGGCAAGCAACTGGTGCAGCACAAAAATCCCTTCGGCCTGCCAAGACGACTTTGGGAGTACCTGCTGGTACAATGCGGAGTAAAGGATGATACCCGCTGGGGAGAACTGCCAGCAGCTGCCCAGAATAAACTCATAGAAAGTTTAGTGCGCGATACCTACGAGGTAAAAGGAAAGACTACATTCAAAGAAGAATTTGTTACCTGCGGCGGCATCAGCCTGTCAGAAATAGACCCTAAGACAATGCAGAGCAGGAAGGTGCCCGGGCTATATTTTGCCGGTGAGATAATGGATGTAGATGGCATAACGGGAGGCTTTAATTTCCAGGCAGCCTGGTGCAGCGCTTACATAGCTGCAAATGCCATGAGGACAGAAGCATAATTTTTCTGGGCACAATCCATTATTTTTATAAAAAACTACAACTACCAACTATGGCAATATTGGGCAAACTGGGACACTACAGCGGCGCAGGCCTTTTGATAATGAGAATTGGCCTCGGCGCCATGATGATAACACATGGTTACCCCAAGCTGATGGGCGGTCCCGATCTCTGGACTAAAATAGGAGGAGCTATGAGTATGGTGGGCATCAACGCCTACCCTACTTTCTGGGGCTTTATGGCCGCCTTTGCAGAAAGCATCTGTGCGCTGTTCGTGATACTCGGCCTTTGGTTCCGCCCGGCATGCATTCTCATCTCTTTTACTATGATGATAGCAGCAGCCCACCACCTTACCGACCCCAAGACCGCTACACCATTGGGAGACGCGAGTCATGCTATAGAACTGGCCTGCGCTTTTTTCGGTTTGATATTCGTGGGACCCGGTAAATATTCAGTAGATAAGGGCTAATTCATTAGATAGAGACCTTTATTTACAGATAAATTTTATTATCATTGCGTAGCAATCGCTCAATTATGAAAAGACTAGTACTGAACATATCCCTTTTAATGCTTGGCTCAGTTTTGCTCACCTCCTGCTACAACAAACGCTGGGATTGCCTGTGTACCGATACGGCCAACCAGGAATTCCTGGAAGATGTTATTGCCAACTCTAAGAAAAAAGCCGGTGATAAATGCAAAGCGCTGGAGATCAGCGGCAAGTTCCAGAGAACGACTGAATGTACCTTACAATAACAAAGCTTCTGTTATATAAAAGCCTCCTGCAGCACGACTACAGGAGGCTTTTTTATATGTACCATTTCTTTATAGCATCACCGGCTTAATATCAGCCTTGGCTTGGTCCAGGTGTTCTTCCACTTCCTCCTGAAAATCCTTCCAGTCTTCTTTACTTACTGACGGAAGTTTCTTCAGGTCTTCGTTCAACTCGGCTTTGGCTGCTTCCAGCTTCAGCTTGTACTCGCCCGACTGTTCCCTGGCCTTTTCGTCCATCGTTTTTTGATCGCGGTCTATTTTATCTATACGCAGTTCTATGCGCTTCATAGCCATCTCTATTTTTTTCCTCAGTGCGTCTTTATTTGCATCCTGTGCCTGGGCAGAATAAGAAACAGAGCTGCCTATCAACAGAAGTATAGCGACAAATATTTTCCGGATCATTGCTGGAGATTGTGAAACAAACATAAGGTGAAATATCAATAATATTGGTTAATTTCTAAACAAAATCGGGTGTTATTAAAGTCATTTTGTTAAACTTTTGGTATAAATATTGCCTCTAAGACTGCATGAGATCATTTAGTGTAATATGGCTGCTTCTGCTTTTGTCATTTTGCCATGTGGCAAGGGCACAGGATACCCTGAAGCAAACCATTTATGGAATAGTGACGGACGCAGAATCTAAGAAGCCGCTGGCAGGAGTGCTTGTGCTGGCCACATCGAACGGGCAGCTAAATGCCTTCACAGATGAAAATGGCCGCTATAGTATTGCGGGTATTCCTGTCGGTCGTCAATCCTTTCGTTTTAGCTATGTAGGTTACAAGACAGCCTTTGCCAACGAGATACTGCTTACTTCCGGTAAGCAGATGCAATTAAACATTTCACTCACCGAGGAGGCGCAGCAACTGAACGAAGTACAAATAACTGCTGCGCGTGACCGCTCAAGGGCGCAAAATGATTTTGCTACCCTGAGTGCGCGCAGTTTCTCTGTGGAAGAGGCAAAACGATATGCAGCGTCAGTCGCCGATCCTGCGCGCATGGCTCAGAATTTTGCCGGTGTTTCCAACAATGGCGACCTGGAAAACCAGATTGTAGTAAGAGGTAATTCGCCTAAGGGCATCCTGTGGCGACTGGAAGGCATAGAAATACCTAATCCCAACCACTTTAGTGAATTGGGCAATTCAGGAGGAGCTATAAGTATGCTCAACGCAAATACATTGGGTACTACCGATTTTTACACGGGTGCATTTCCCCCTGAAATGGGCAACGCACTCTCAGGAGTATTCGATCTTTCTTTCAGGAACGGGAATACGGAACGTGCTGAGCATACTTTCTCTATAGGTACGCTCGGCGCGGAATTTGCTACGGAAGGTCCGCTAAAGAAAGGTTCGGGGGCTTCTTACCTCATCGACTACCGCTACTCTACCCTTATACTGATACAGGATTATTTAAGGCTTAACGGACTTGTTCCCAATTACCAGGACATCACCTTTAAAGCAAACGTACCGACGAAAAAGGCAGGTACTTTTTCGCTCTTCGGACTGGGAGGATATAACACAGCTTATACAGACCCTGCTGAGGATAGTGCCAAATGGAATGACAATACCCCCAACCTGAAGCTGAACCAAAACAGCCTGGTAGCGGTGGCAGGCGTATCGCACCAGTATTTTACCAGCACTGATGCCTATATTAAAACTATACTCTCTTACTCTTACGATGATGCAACGAAAAATGTAGACACGCTTAGTGTTGGTGAAGGATACTCTTCAAAACCTGTGCAACATTCTGCCTATAAGAACACTGCTATCAGGTTCTCCACTTTTTACAATGACAAGCTGAATAGTCATCATACTATCCGTACTGGTTTCGTGATACAGCAGCTGGCCTATTCACTGAATGAAGAATATCTCGATTTCGGCACTAAACAATGGAAAAATGTATTGAATGGTTCAGGTTCTACCCAGCTTTACCAGGCCTACTTTCAATGGAAATACCGCAGTAACGACCACCTGACATTTGTGAGCGGCCTGCATGGCTCCTATTACGCCCTGAACGGCCGTTATAGTATTGAACCAAGGGCTTCAGCATCCTACCAATTTAATAAAAGCAAATTTGCACTCTCAGCGGGATTTCATAGCAAACCGGAACATATTTCTACTTATCTTTTTCAGAACAGCCCCTCAGGGATGCCGGCCTATTACCCTAATAAGAACCTGGACCTGTTGAGAGCCTTCCATACTGTTTTTGCATATGACTTAATACTGCTATTTAAAAGCAGGCTAAAGATGGAAGTGTACTACCAATATCTCTATAACATTCCAGTAGAGTCTGACAGCAACAGCGGGTTCTCAATAATTAATTCCGAAACACTATTCAGCTTGCTCGATACAAAACCTCTTTCCAGCACGGGAACGGGGAAAAACTACGGTATAGATATAACGCTGGAACGACCACTGGCAGACAACTTTTATGTACTTTTCACCGGGTCATTGTTCAGGTCTACTTACACTACGTTTAGTGGAGACGAGTATCGCAGTCACTATGACCGCGGCTACCAATTAAATGTTATTGGAGGCAAAGAGTTCCCACTGAGTAAAAAAGGCCGCACTTTTCTCGGCCTGAACGCCAAGGTACTCTACAGTGGCGGTCAGCGGGAATCTCCTATTGATCTTGCTGCCTCTGTCGCAAGTGGACATGCTGAGTATTTGCCGGGACAGCATTATACCACGCAACTACCTTACTACTTCCGCATTGATGGTAGTCTCTACCTGAAAATGAACAGGAAAAAGGCCACACACAGCATTGAAATAGATATACAGAACATTAACAACAGGATGAACCTCTACTACATATACTACGATGCACGAGACCAGAGAATAAAGACAATAGACCAGGCAGGTATTATCCCCACCATCAGCTACAGAATTGACTTTCACAGATAGCCTACACAAAAGAGGACAGAATGCTCTGTCCTTTTAAATATACTTTAATATGCCTGGTTAATCCTTAAATCCCGAATCCCGGTTCAGAATTATTTAGCCACTACATTACTCCCCCTTATCAGGTCCATCAGCTGATCCAGCTTAGGCTCGAGTATTATTTCCGTACGCCTGTTTTGTGCTTTGCCAAGGTCGGTACCGTTGGTTGCAACAGGGAAATACTCACTACGTCCACTTGCGATCACCCTTGTAGGAGGAACACTGTAGTCATCAGTCAGTACATGCACTATCGATACCGCACGCGCTACGGAAAGATCCCAGTTGTCACGATAGACTTTGGTTTTAATCGGCACATTATCTGTGTGTCCTTCTACAATCACGTTTATATCCGGTGTAGTATTCA
>DASPNB010000633.1:0-3906 GCA_035626755.1 Flavipsychrobacter sp. | reverse complement strand
TTGCGCCCAAAACCAAAACAATGTCCCAACTTTCCCCATGTCCCCTCTGTAAGAGCCAGCATACCTACGAATTGGATGTCCTGCTTGCCTGCCCCGAATGCGGCCATGAGTGGGACCCTAACGAGAAACCCGAAGACGGCTTCGTAGTAAAGGACGCCAACGGCAATATCCTGCAGAACGGCGATACGGTAGTGACCATCAAGAACCTCCCCGTAAAAGGAGCTTCCCAGAGCATCAAGGCCGGCACCAAGGTCCGCAACATCCGCCTCGTCGACTCCGACCACAACATCGACTGCAAAATAGACGGCTTCGGTGCCATGGCCCTCAAATCAGAATTCGTAAAGAAAGCATAGCAAAACAAACCGACTCCCCGGATACCTGTCCCGATGCATATCGGGAGCAGGGAGGGGTGGTCCGCTGGCCTGTCATCCTGAGCGCAGTCGAAGGGGCCAGCCGGGCCGGGGTGGGAGGCAGCGGGTGAGCAGAAGCAACCAGGCCGCCTGCCCGAACTAACAAGGTACAAGAGCTGCTACATCACTCCTTCCGTTCTCCTACCTGGTTGCCGTTCATCTGGTAATTGATATTATAATTCACGGGCTTTGGCCTGGGGGCTTTTTCTGCCTCGGCTTTCTGAGCTGCTATCAGTTGCGCTTCCTCTGCAGCACGAACGCTGTCTGCGTATCTTTTTTGCTCAGCCTTGCCAAGTTCAATACCCTTTGTTGTCCCAAGCTGTTCTCCTTCTTTTTGCCCGTTAGCAAAGCCTTCGGCGTATGAGTCCTTTTTTTTGTCCTCTACAATAAAGTAACCTACCGCGAAGCTGATCACGAAACCAATAACAATACCTAGCAACACTTTTCCCATTTTAATAGTATTTTTTTGGTGAAGAATAACCGTCCGGCCGGACTGGCAGTATTTCAAATATACGATTCTTTGCCGGGACCTCTTGCTGCTACCCGTTGTTCCAGATGGGACAGTTCCGCTGAATATAAAAGGTATTGAGTTCCAACTGTTAACCCAAGTTACTCTTCGTGATATGGAGAAATGTCGCAGATCATACCGTCAAAAATTCCGGCTGCTGGTTAGTTTTGCCGGACGACCCACAAAACACGATATAAAAATGAGAAAGGTAATTGCAGCATTTAATATGACACTTGACGGTATTTGCGATCATACGGCAGGAATTGCGGACGAAGGACTGCATCAGCATTATTCTGAGCTATTAGATAATGCAGGGGTAGTTTTATATGGACGGACAACCTACCAGCTCATGCAATTCTGGCAAACACTATTGCAGCATCCTTCGGGTGAAAAATCGATGGATGATTTTGCCATTTCGATAGACAAAATTCAAAAACTTGTTTTTTCGAACACGCTAAAGGAAACAGGCTGGGAAAGTGCAGCACTTGCAAAAAGCCCTCTTGATAAAGAAGTTCCGGAACTCAAACAGCAAACAGGTAAGGACATTCTTGTCGGGAGCAGAAGCCTGATCATTCAACTATTAAACAGTAAGCTTATTGACGAGTTGCAAATTTGTATTCACCCTGTCATCGAAGGGAAAGGACTCCTGCTTTTTGACCAGATCACTGACAGAATTATGCTGAAACTCATTAAGATAAAATCGCTAGGCTCAGGGGCAACAGTACTTTATTATGAACCGGTACGAGCGTAAATAACGAAACCGCTAACACGGTATTTCTGCAATAGCGGGGAACAATAGCAAAGAAGCGTCACGCGGTTGCCCGCATGACGCTTCTCAGTTAGAAACAAAGTGGTTCTACAATCCAATCATCCAGCCGACGTTCAGCATTACATTACTGTTTTCGTTGCCGTTAATTACATCAAAGAAACCATGATAATAGCTGCCGCTTACCTGCAATGAAGTATTAGGAGTTACCTGTGCGTTAATACCTGCACCACCCATTACACCAAAGTCCCACTCTTTGTACATATTGTTGGTAACAAAGTGCTGGTTGTCCTGTTCGTGAGTAATAGTGTTACTCATGTAGTGATCTTCGGCGATCTTGCGCGCTACAGATGGTCCGGCATATATCATAGGACGAACACTGGTAGAGAAATGACCGGGGAAGAAATAGAATGCAGGAGTGAACCTCAGATAAGTGGGATCAATGGTTTCCCTGAATGCGCCATTAGCGTTAGTAAACGGGCGTTTGTACCCTTCGTGCGAAGCCATAAGGTTCATACCTACACCCCACATGCCTTTGTCGATCATCATGCCGATACCAAGTCCGCCTGCCGGCTTCCACACATTGCGACCTAAGTTGCTGGTTGAAGCGTGACCGAAAGCAAGGGTTGGCCCTATTGATACCGTAGTAGTACGGGCAGGTTTAGATGCGTCTTGTGCGTAAACATTAAATCCTGCCGCTAAAATAATTCCTAATGCTAAGATTGACTTTTTCATGTCATTTTAAGTTTGTTCTACCAGCATATTTTAAAGAATCGTACCTCACCGCGAGTAATGTCATGAAAATGTGCTTATTTAATAGTTCTTTAACAGACGTATATCGGGCATAGACTTGAGGTGATTACTTAGGTCCTTATCAGACAATATGTTATGCAGTTTCATTAGTGCAGAGCTATTATTCAATGTCTGCAGGGCATAGACAATTGACAGGCGTTTATTTGCGTAACTTAGGCGTCCTTTTTAACTATTTAAACGCATTATTTATGAGCAAGAATCCGGTAGTACATTTTGAAATGGGTTATTTTGACGGAGGGCGTATGAAGAAGTTCTACGAGTCGGCTTTCGGTTGGGGCCTGCAGCAGATGGGTCCTGAGATGGGTAATTACATCCTGGCGAATACCGCCGAAACAGATGAGAATGGGATGGTAAAAACGCCCGGAGCTATTAATGGCGGCTTTTATCAGAAGACTGAAGATCCGGGGTCGCACGCACCGTCGGTAGTTATTTCCGTGGATGACATTAAAGCTGCGATGAAGGGTGTGGAAGCCAGTGGCGGCAAGATACTTGGCGCTATGAACGAGAAGGGAGAGATGGGTATGGAGCCGATGATGATCCCGGGAGTTGGCCTATGGATAACTATTGAAGATACTGAGGGCAACAGGGTAAGTATGCTCCAGGCTAACAAGCAGGGGTAATATTTTGCAAGAGCATTTTAAGAGAGCCCCTGCTTCAGGCAGGGGCTCTCTTATGGTTATTCTTCTTCTCTTACAAAGGCGCCGTTCTCTTCGAAGAAGGCTTCTTTGCCTTTACCGTCCAACTTGAAACCGATCTCGTATTCCACCTTGCTGTCTTCGGTTTCTTTTTCCCATTTCACATCGGTGGCTGCCGGGTATTTTGCATGAAACGCATCCTTTACGGCAGCAGGTACCTGTGCTTCGTCAAGGAATTCTTCCTGCTTTTGTCCGCCGCCTGAGCAGGAAGTAAATAGTGTCATTGATAACAAGCTGAGGCAAATGATGCTTTTCTTCATGAATTTGTTTTTAAATAAGTAAAAGGTTGTAAAGCCAGATCGTGCAAATCTAAAACAAGGGTAGAACACGCCTTTTCAAATCCGGGAATTTGTTGTTGACTTTCCGGCTTAGTCTACTGCATCTTTTGTTTTCTCGCCGATTTTCTTGCCGACGTGCTTCACCGCTTTGCCGGTCTCTTTTACGCCGTATTTGGTGGCTTCCCAGGCATTGTCAAGGGCATTACCTGTCCTTGTCCAGACATTGCCGTCGCGGTCTATTACATATCCGTCTTCCCATTCATATTCCACATCGCCCCTTACCACGCGTCCGTCACGGTAGACAACTACATCGTTATCGAAGCGTACATCGTCATTTGCATCTTCCCAGGTATTATTGCGGTACACGCGGACCGTACCGGCGTCCCAGGTGACATCGCCCTCAACGGGTACCCTTGCTGCCGTAGCCGGCTCCGGT
>DASPNB010000632.1:0-2044 GCA_035626755.1 Flavipsychrobacter sp. | reverse complement strand
CAGGCAGGCCGGTCAAAACGCTAGTCCTGAACGAACAACTGTAATTTTGAGAAACAGGGATGATCAATATAAGACCCTTATGACCTCTGACCAATATACCAGGTATGAGGAAATGAGTAAAAGCAAGTAAAAGGCTCTTACAGCTTTTTTATTATTGCACAGATTGTGATCTGAGATTGTTTCTGAAAATGCTGACAAGCCAGAGTATAAAGCCGAAGGCCCAGAGAATGCCAAGGTTTAAGAGTATGTCCTCATATCCTTTATCACGTAGTATCACTTTATGAACGCCATCAAGTGCCCAGTGTAGAGGAGATATCATTGACAACTTCTGCATCTCAGGTGATAGCAGCTCCACAGGCACCCATATTCCACCCATGGCCGAAAGAATTACAATTGATATTGCACCGAATGACAATGCCTGGTTCGTAGTTTTAAAAACAGACCCGACAAAATATCCATAAGAGGTAGCCGCGAACCCAATAGCCAGCGCTAAAGGCAGCAATGCTGTAGGATGTGCGCCCAGGTATACCGAAGGCAGATTGATCAGCGGCATCGCCCAATAGCCAATACAGAACATTACAATGAACTGGGCAGTACACACCAGTGTATAAAAACAGATTTTACCTACCGATACCATTCTATGCGCGCCGGGTATTAGTAACACCCTGAGCGCACTGCGTTCCTCCCGTTCGCGGATAATATGACCGGCTATTGGAATAATGATAAAGAACATCCCGAATATGGCCCAGGCAGGTACATTGTGCTGCACCGAATTGATATGGCTCATATTGGTATTGTGGGGATTTAGCTCCGCTTCGCGCACTCCTATACCTCTAAACAACCTGGCCATGTCAGCCGTGTCGGTTTCACTACTGCCCGTATCTCCGGAAAGTGCGCTTAGTTTAGATATGCGCTCCACCAGTATATGGCTACCGGAATAGGTTATGTATTTATCAAGCGCCAGCTTTATGGAAGTACGGAAAGTAGGTTTAGAAACAGGATCAAAATAAATTGCTACATCAAGTCCGCTTCTTGCATCCCTGGAAGGAAGTTTACCTCCGAGACCTAATTTTTCTGATACCTTGTTGGCCATAATATTGGCTGCGTTCATTATTTCCGCAGACGCGCCTTTCGGAACCACGATGCCAACTTTATAATGTCCACCGTTCAGCAAATCTTTCAGCTGCTCTTCAGTCACCGCTTTGCCATCAAGGCTGTCACGCAGTATAAAGTTCCTGCTGTTCTTCAGACCGTTTCTTATTTCCTCTGCCAGCTTTCCGCCGTCCTGGTCTACAAACAGTAGTTCAAACTTCAGTTGCTGATAATCTTTAAAGGGAGCATCCTGAACCATCGCCATTACCATAATAAGTATACCGGGCATAATGAGCAGCATCATCAGCCCCCCTATGTCCCTGCGCAGCAGTATCCATTCTTTTATTATGGTAGCTAGTATCTTTTTCATTAGTCTCTCACCGAGTGTCCGGTGTAATGGAGAAATACATCTTCCAATCGTTTACAATCCGCCGTATCATTTATCAATGTCATCGGCGCACCACTGGTAACAAATTTTCCTTCATCTATTATCACTACTTCATCGCACAGCTGCTCTGCTTCTTCCAGCAGGTGCGAAGTGTACAATATAGTTTTACCCAGCTTGCGATACTCCTGCAGAAATTCCAGGATCATCGCCCGCGACTGCACGTCCACCCCAGCTGTAGGTTCATCCAGTATCACCACTTCAGGCTGGTGCATCAGTGAAGCGATAATATTCGCCCGGCGTTTCATACCTCCGCTATACCTGTTCACCCGCTTGTCTGCATGTTTATCCAGCCCAAGCCTGTCCAGTAAGTTGCCTGCGCGTTCTTTTATTTGCTTGTCGGCTATGCCATAGAGTCTTCCTATATAGTAAAAGTTCTCCCAGGCAGTAAGGTTGGAGAACAAAGCTATTTGCTGGGGTACCACACCTAGTATTTTCTGTATGGCCAGGGTGTGCTTTGTGCAGTCCGTTTCATGTATAGTTGCGTAGCCGCTATCGGGTGCAACT
>DASPNB010000631.1:0-5782 GCA_035626755.1 Flavipsychrobacter sp. | reverse complement strand
CATAGGCAGCTGGTCGCGGAAAGTATCTGAGGGTATTTCAATAGCATTCTCAAAATGGCCCACTTCATACTCGTAGTGGTTGCGCATATCTACGATGATCGTATCGGGCTGTTCGGAGAGTTCGTTGTATTGTGCCGCATTTACATAACGGCCTTTGTTGGCCATATCGAAACCGGGATCGTCAATACCATCAGCTACTATCTTTGGGCGCACCTTTATCTTCAGTACCCAGAACGATTTGCCGTCGTCATCTACGGCTATGTTCAGGCGGATGCCATTCAATTCAGGGGCAGATTTGTACAGGGTTTCTTTAAAGAGCTCGAAATTATGGGCAGGAACACTTATCTGTGCATTGATTCCTTCGTGGGCCACATAGATCCGTCCAAAAACTTTGAGGGAGTCGAATTTTATATATAGCTCATCACGGAATTTTGCAGGATCTGCAATATGGAAATACTGGTAGAAGGAAACTGTGGTGCGCGGCTCGGTCTCTGCCAGCATGCGCTGCTTCAGCTCCTCATTGTTTACGCGGTTGTGTAACACTGGCATGGTGTACGTTCGTGTTTTATAATGAGAAAGCGCAAAGATAGGTCAAAACTCAAAAGTGAAAACCAAAAAGAGGTATATTTAACAGACTATGAGAATGATTTTGGTCACTTTATTACTCCTTTGCGACTGCCCCGCTCAAGCTCAGAAACTATCTCAGCGGGACACGATTACTGATATTTACCGGGGAATATTGCCCTGTGCTGACTGTATAGGTATAGATACCAAGCTGGTACTGGTGCATGAGCGATTTGCGGGAATGGGAGGCTTTGTACTGACCGAGATATATATGCACCAGGGCGATACGGTAACGCTAACCGAAACTAAAGGTGAATGGACACACCATCGCGGCTCTGCAGCTGACCGTAACGCTGTAGTGATAGAACTGTTTAACAATACTGATGACCAGTTTCGCTATTATCTAAAACAAAAAGATGGCAACCTGAAAATGTTGGATAAAGAGCTGAAGGAGATCAACAGTAAAGCCAACCATATCCTAAAAAAACAATAGAACCTTTTTTGAATTACTATAACCAGCGCAGGGGATTACGTTTGCTTAGCCATACGTAGCGCTTCATATTCAGCCAGAAGGCCAGTATCATGTAGATGATGATAGGGGAGCCCATGGTAAGGAAAGAAATATAGATAAACCATAGCCTGATGCGGGAGGTAGCTACTCCCATGCGTTCGCCGATGGCGGAACACACTCCAAAGGCCTGCCACTCTATAAATCCCTTCATTTCCAATAAACGACTATGCATATCTCAATAGTTTCCAATGCAAAATTTACCAATTTTAATCGAAATCGCAAATTCAAATCCTCCTGCAGGGTCAAATATTTGCTAAATTTTTTCTAACAGTTTGCTGCCTTTCGTCGTCTGTACAGGAAACGTCTATTTTTCCGGTAGATTATAATAGAAGTTTGTATGGTTATAAATGTATAAGCCGTCCCGACAAACGTCGGGACGGTTTTCTATTAAAGTGTCTTACTTTGTATCAATGCTGCGAGTCGCGGATATACTGTTGAGTCTTGCTCACCTGGCCTTGATAGGTTTAATCTTACGGGCTGGATATGGCGGCGTACGCTTAAATGGCACCTTGCCTGTGTAGCACTCACCGCGGCTTCATGGCTGCTGCTGGGTATCTGGTTCGGACTGGGATATTGTCCCATTACAGACTGGCAATGGGATGTGAAGGCCAAACTTGGAGCAACCAATCTCCCCAATTCCTTTATTACATGGTTTGCTGAAGAGATAAGCGGAAGGGATATCAGTAATTCTCTGGTTGATACGCTTACTGCAGTAGTATTTGCCTTGGTTGCTGCATTGTCGGTTTATAGAAACTTCTCCAGGAAGAAAGCTACCTGAAGTTCCTTCCGCCTGGGAATATCTCTGCCTGTACTACTTTCTTTACTCTTACGTCCCTGTTCTTTGAATTAACCAAGGCATCATTTGTTTCATCAGCACGGGCCAGTGTCTGCACAGGTGGATCATTATCTTCTGTATCGCTGAGTTGTTGCAATAGGCCTGATAAATTGTAGCAGCACTTTACTACTACATGTATCACTTCGCCTTCTATCTGTAGCTTACCCTCTACCATCAGTAGTTTCGACTGTATGATCTCTTTCCTGTATTGGTCAAAGAGTTTCTGGAAGACTACAAGGTTGGCATTGCCTGTTTCGTCCTCAATGGTAATGAAGCAGATGCCGCTGGCTGTGCCGGGTCTTTGTCTTACCAGTACCAGCCCTGCTACGCGAACGTGCATACCATCTTTCATATTCCTGAGATCGTCAGTGGCTGTTATATTGAGTTTCCGTAGTTTGTCTCTTACAAAGCTTACAGGGTGAGCTTTGAGGGAAAGGGCCATTGAACTGTAGTCTTGCAGCACATGTTCTGAGAGGCTCATAAGTGGAAGCTGAATATCCTGTTCAGATGTTTTAGCGGCAGACTGACCTTTGTACATGCCTGCCGGATTATCGGCAAGTGCAGAAACCTCCCAGAGTGCCTGTCTCCTGTCAAGCCCAATAGAGCGGAAAGCATCGGCATCTGCCAGTTTTTCTAAAGCAGAAAGCGATACGCCCATATCCAACAAGTAATGGACATTGGTAAAGGCACCGGTACGCGCTGCAAGAAGGATCTGCATATCTTCTTCCTTTAATCCCTTTATTTGCCGGAAGCCTAAACGAATGGGGCAGTATTTTTCCTGCTTTTCTTCAAGAGCATTATCCCAGTCCGAGTAGTTTATGTCTACCGGACGAACCTCCACACCATGCTTGCGTGCATCAACAATGATCTGTGCAGGCTGGTAGAAACCCATGGGCATGCTATTGAGTAAGGCAGCAGCGAATACATCAGGGTAGTAGCATTTTATCCAGGAAGATACATAGACCAACAATGCAAAGCTGGCTGCATGGCTTTCCGGGAAACCATAGCTGCCAAAACCTTCAAGTTGCTTGAAAACGCGAAGGGCAAAAGCTTCTTCATAGCCTTTTGCTACCATGCCTTCTACCAATTTCTTTTTCCAGTCAGTTACCTTGCCCTTTGCTTTAAAGGTGGCCATACTGCGACGCAAACCATCAGCTTCGGCAGGACTGAAACCTGCTGCAACGATAGCTATCTCCATAGCCTGCTCCTGGAAGAGCGGAACCCCTAAGGTGCGTTCAAGTATTTTTTTCAACTCCTCTGAAGGATACTCTACTACTTCTTCTTTATTACGTCTGCGCAGATATGGATGCACCATGTCGCCCTGTATGGGGCCGGGGCGTACGATGGCTACTTCTATCACCAAATCGTAAAAACATTCGGGTTTAAGTCTTGGTAGCATGGACATCTGAGCCCGGCTTTCTATCTGGAAGACCCCGATGGTATCGGCATGGGAGATCATCTCGTATACTTTCTTGTCGTCATCTTTGAACTCTTTGCTGGCTAGAGTCAACTCTCGTCCATGATGCTGTTTTGCGAGGTCAAAAGCCTTCCTGATACAGGTAAGCATACCCAATGCCAATATATCTACTTTCAAAAAGCCTAGTGCTTCTATATCATCCTTATTCCATTCTATACAGGTGCGGTCTTCCATACGCGCATTAAGGATAGGACAGAGTTCAGTCAGTTTGCCACGGGTGATAACGAAGCCACCTGTATGTTGCCCTAATTGTCTTGGAAAACCTACGTATTGTTCAGTCAGTTCTAATACTTTCAGCAGATGGGGGTCTTTGGCATCAAAGCCATATTGGGTAATGCGCTTGCCATCAAACCATTCATCTGTAAACTCCCAAATAGAACTGGAAAGCTGGTTGATAACATCAACCGAAAGGCCCATAGCCTTCCCTACATCTCGTATCGCTCCTTTATGATGTACCTGTGTTACCGTAGCTACTATAGCTGCCCTGTCACGACCATATTTTTTGTAGATATATTGTATTACCTCTTCGCGGCGTTCATGTTCAAAATCTACATCTATATCCGGTGGTTCATCTCTTGCGTCCGACATAAAGCGGGCAAAGAGAACCTTAAAACGAGAAGGATCAACAGAAGTAATGCCCAGGCAATAGCAAACCACTGAGTTGGCTGCAGAACCTCGTCCCTGGCAGAGTATTTCTCTTTCCCTGGCAAATTTTACGCAGTCGTAAACGGTGAGGAAATAAGAAGCATAGTTTTTTCTCTCCATAAAGTCCAGTTCATACTGAATGGTCTTGCTTATGTCTTCGGGTATATTACTCCCGAATTTTTCTTCTGCTCCCTTCCATGTCAGGTAAACCAGTTCTTCCTGTGGTGTTCGTCCTTCAGAAGTGATCTCTTCAGGGTAAACGTATTCCAGGGTGTCGAGTGAGAATTGGCAGGCATCGGCGATCTGCTGAGTATACTCTATGGCCCCGGGATATTGGCGAAAAAGACGCTGCATTTCGTTGATTGGCTTCAGATAGCGCTCTGCATTCTGGTGCAGGCGGAAACCTGCATTGTATATGGTGCATTTTTCACGCACACAGGTGAGTACATCCTGCAGCTCGCGCCGTTCCAGGTTGTGATAGTGCACATCGTTGGTAGCAATCATGGGTATGTCGAACTGTTCAGACAGTTGTGCAATACGATAAAGCCGTTTATTATCATTGGCAAGATAGGAGCGGGTAGCACTGATATAGAGCTGATCACCCAAAGCAAGCTTGTATTCTTTCAGCGCTATTCTGAAGGAGCCGGAGAATTCATATTTTTCATTTAATTCACCCGGTGGTATTACTATGAAAAGCATGCTTTCTGCATAGTGAAAAATGTCTTTTTTGTAGAGATGGCATTCACCTTTCTCTGCCTTGAGGTTACCTTTGGAGAGTAAAGTGGAGAGACGGGAGTAAGCATCTTTGTTGGTAGGGTAAGCAAGTAGGCTCGGTCCGTCTATGAGATCCAGACGACAGGCAGGGATGATCTTGATGTTGTGTTTTCTGCTGGCAGCGTGGGCACGGACGATGCCTGCGAGTGTATTGCGGTCGGTGAGGGCTATTTTTTTATAACCCAGTTCTGCTGCATAGGCTACTAGTTCTTCAGGATGAGAACCGCCCCGAAGAAAACTGAAATTGGTTGTGACCTGTAGTTCTGTATAGCTCATAGCCTAAGCAAAAAATCCGTGAATGAACCATTTGGGATCGCCCATATCGTAAGAGCCGGAGCGGAATAGCCAATAGCGTGCGCCCTCTTCATCCTCTACGCAGTAGTAGTCGCGGTAGAGACCTTCTTCCAGCCACCATTCCTGTTCTATCCTTTCCGGACCATCGGCTTTGATGACATTATGGGGCTGACCTTTGTAATGAAATAGTACAGGGGGATAATCCGGTATAGGAACCATTACCTCTATCAATTCAGGTTTAGATAATAAATGAACTGGCCTTGGTATATTGATACGCCATTTTGTAGTTGCCTGTTCTGATAAAGTAGCGGCAAGCTTTATTGATCGTTCGGGCCAATAGTGTTCATCAGGCAAGTAGCGGTGTATGGTGTTCATGCCTACTTTCCCGGCTAACTTATCCAGCAGTTCGGCTACAGCCATGTCATCATGGTTGCTGGCTGTGTTCCAGAGCGCTTCCTGGGCGGCGGTGAGCTCTTCTACTACTGTAGCTTCTAAGAGAAATAACTCAAAACCAAGCGCAGGCTCTATGGTTGGTATCTTTATTTCAAATAACTTAAAGAGGTGTTTGATATTTCTTGATGGGCGGGTGGTGGCTATCTTTATCTGCTGAATATTATTGTCT
>DASPNB010000630.1:0-2718 GCA_035626755.1 Flavipsychrobacter sp. | reverse complement strand
AATTCCAAAGTCCAGGCCCCGGATAATCCTGACTACATCGTGATGGATATTGACCCCTCAGACAAAAACACCTTTGCACAGGTCATAGAGACCGCCCATGTTATCCATGATATCCTCGATAAAGCAGGCTGCCCGTCTTATTGTAAAACTTCCGGCGCAACAGGTCTCCACGTCTACGTTCCACTGGCAGCAAAGTACAATTATGAGCAGGCGCGCGAGTTTGCTCATATGATAGCTATCCTGGCCCAGGAACAGCTGCCAGACTTTACCAGCCTGGAGCGCTCCCTGAAGAAAAGAGGTAATGACCGTATCTATATAGACTATTTACAAAATCGCCCGGGCCAAACTCTTTCCTCTGTTTACAGTGCCCGCCCCAAGCCCGGAGCACCCGTTTCTACCCCACTCGATTGGAAGGAGGTTAAGCCGGGCATCTCCCCAAGGGACTATAACATCAAGAACATCTTTAAGCGCCTCGAGAAAAAAGGCGACCTTTTTGCCCCCGTTCTCAAAAAAGGAGTGGACATAATAAAAGCCATAAAAAAACTTGGCGGCTAAATTTATATCTGTAAATTTATCTCCCGGAAGATTAGTAACAGTCTCCGGTGCAGCTATTGAATAAAACGAGAGTGTGGTTTAAACTATTTGTGCATGCTGTAGTCTAAACGAGTAATTATTCAATAAACATAAAAACAGAAGTATGAAAGTAAGAATCCTTGCAGTGTTGATGATTGCCCTTTTCACCCTATTCGGTGCAAAGGCACAAGCACAGTCTGAAACCAGGAATACCCCGGCAACCACAATACAGGTTAACAAAGGAAACGCATATTACGGACACAGCAGGCATTGCAGTCATAGCTGCCGCAACCATTGCCACAGCTGTCGTCACGAGCGCAGGCATCATCGTGCACATGCCCGCTATCATCGCCATGGGCACAGATATCACCACTGCTGCGCACACCGCTGCGTTTCTCACCGTAAGAAGAACAAGATATACCACGGATAAAAAGCACAACGTATAAGGCCTCACAACTGTGAGGCCTTTATTTTTGATACATTCGTCATCCTATTTCCCCCTCTTATTTTTGTTACTAGATCGCCTTCTGAAATACTCAAAATATGCTTCCATGCTTTCGAGGCCGCAGGCATGCCGGTAGTAGTTTACATTCTGTTTGTCTCTAAGCGGGTGTGGCCGTATATCGTCAGCATTTCTGTCGGCCTGTGTGCCAAATACCTGTGGAAGTCCCTTGTTCACACATATCCGGTCATATAAATATGCGTAGTTTCTTCTGTTCGTATTATTCTCAAGGATAGAAGCCTCTATTAGCTTCAGCACATACTCCTGGAAGGGCACATCCTGGTCTGCGTGTTGCACAAGCGCCCATAGAGCATTATCCCCCGTTGCTCCCAACTTATGATATCCTGGCCACCCGTATTTATGTATGATCGCCTTTGTATTCATTGTATTGAGGCCGTCTACTTGCCGCAGTGCCAGATAAAGACTATCCCGGTTCAGCCCAGTCGCATCGCCAACGTTCTCATCTGTTAGCCTGGCAGCCTGATCATTATCAATCATTGCTTTTATCTGCTTGTACAATGAACTGTCGAAGCTATTCACCCGGTTATTCTCCTGGTACATCCTCGCAAGTAGATCATTCCGCTTCTTTTCAAACACCAGGTATCCCGGACCGATTTCACATTGGCCAGTGGGGTTATCGACCAGGCAGTGAAGTCCATACTCCAGAGCCCGATGCACAAAATAAAAAGCACTGTCCAGTTGTCCCTTCCCTCTGAAGCACTCAAATATGCTCACATACATCGTCCTGTCCTCCCTGAATACTGAGATGGAATAAGCAATGTCGCGATAGTAGCGCAGAGCGCTGTCATAGCTTTTTATACTGTGAAAAGAGTCGGCCTTGTAAAGGTTTTTGCAATAGTCAAGATCAAACAGCACATCTCTCTGACACCACGATGTGATCTGCCAGAAAAGCATGAATGAAAGTATGAGACTCACCTTCTTCAACCTAATCCTTATACATTTTAACTTCTCTATCCCCGTTACTCTTCACATAAGCCCTGAACATTCCTGCGGTATTAAAGTAGTTCACTATATTCCCCTTCCTGTCCAGCCCTATCATGCCGCCGTCCCCGCCCAGCTCAGGCAGTTTATGCATCATCATTTCCCCGGCAGCTTCTTCCAGGCTCATACCCGCCAGCTCCACCCTGTCGCAGATGCTCTTGGCCATCACAAGGCGTATAAAATATTCTCCCCAACCCGTGCAGCTGATAGCTCCCGTCTTATTATCAGCATAGGTACCGGCTCCTATTATAGGGCTGTCTCCTATTCTGCCAAAGGACTTATTGGTCATACCACCGGTACTGGTCCCCGCCGCCAGGTTACCGCTCATATCCAGGGCAACAGCACCTACAGTGCCATATTTCCAATCGCGGTTTTCAGGTTGGGCCAGCATGCCTTTCCCCTTATCCGATCTTTTCTCTGCTTCCGAACGCTTCACGTTCTGCAGGCTCCTGTATTGTTCCTCCGTGCGGAAATAAGAAGGCGAAACTATAGTGCATCCTTTCTCCTGGGCAAACTTTTCCGCTCCCTTACCTGCCATCAGCACGTGCGGACTTTTCTCCATCACCGCCCGCGCTGCTGTTATCGGGTTCTTTACGGTGGTCACACCGGCCACGGCCCCGGCCTTCAGGGTCCTGCCGTCC
>DASPNB010000629.1:0-2460 GCA_035626755.1 Flavipsychrobacter sp. | reverse complement strand
TAGGTACTTGTTTGGAGCCTATTAAAAATATATAAAATTCATTTGCAAATAGTACGCCGAATTTCCTTTTTCCCGTTTCCTGTTTTTCTTATACTTTTGCACCTCGGGCGTTGAGCCCGATTTTTGTATCTGCTCATCGCGCCTCGAAACCGTTTTTTAGGTTTTGACTTTTGACTTTTGAATTTTCCAATATATGCCGCGCGATCTCTCCATCAAATCAGTACTCATTATCGGTTCAGGGCCAATCATTATAGGCCAGGCTTGCGAATTCGACTATTCTGGTTCACAGGCTGCCCGTAGTCTAAGGGAAGAGGGGGTGAGGGTTACCCTTATCAATTCCAATCCCGCTACCATTATGACCGACCCCATTGTAGCTGACAAGGTTTACCTGCTGCCGCTTACAGTGGAGAGTATTGAACAGATACTGGAAGAGAATGATATTGACGCAGTACTACCCACAATGGGTGGCCAGACAGCCCTGAACCTCTGTAAAGAGGCCGATGAGCTGGGCATCTGGGAGCGCTTCAATGTAAGACTGATAGGCGTTGACATCAAAGCCATTGACAAAGCAGAAGATCGCGAGCTTTTCCGCCAGTGGATGATAGAGATGGGAATCCCTGTAGCCACGGCCAGAACCGCCAACTCAATGCTGGAAGGTAAAGAGTTCGCCCAGGAAATCGGCTTCCCGCTGGTGATACGGCCTTCCTTTACACTGGGGGGCACAGGTGGCGGCTTCGTAATGACCAAGGATGACCTGGAAGCTGCGCTGGACAGGGGCTTGACAGCCTCGCCCATGCACGAGGTACTTGTTGAGCAAGCGGTACTTGGCTGGAAAGAATTTGAGCTGGAACTGCTACGCGATGCCGCAGACAACGTTGTCATCATCTGTACGGTCGAGAACTTCGATCCTATGGGTATTCATACTGGCGACAGCATCACTGTTGCTCCGGCCATGACCCTGAGCGATACTGCTTTCCAATTGATGCGCAACACCGCTATAGCCATGATGCGCGACCTCGGCAATTTTGCCGGTGGGTGTAATGTCCAGTTCGCCCTCAATCCCGAAACAGAAGAAATAATAGCCATCGAGATAAATCCCCGTGTAAGCCGCTCTTCTGCACTTGCATCTAAGGCCACAGGTTATCCAATCGCCAAGATAGCGGCGAAGCTGGCTATAGGGTATACTCTCGATGAACTGAAAAACCAGATCACCCAAACTACGTCCGCCTACTTTGAGCCGGCGCTTGACTACGTAATAGTAAAAATGCCGCGCTGGAACTTCGACAAGTTCAAGGGTGCTGATGATACACTGGGCCTGCAGATGAAATCAGTAGGTGAGGTAATGGCCATCGGCCGCACCTTCCCCGAAGCCCTGCAGAAGGCCTGCCAGAGCCTGGAGAATAATGCAACCGGCCTTTCTTTCCTCAGCACTACGCGCCTTCGCCCGGAAGAGATACTCGAAAATATCAAGCGCCCTCAATGGGACAGGATCTTCCGCATCAAAGAAGCGATGGCTGCAGGGGTATCTATAAAAACGATACGCGAGATAACTCAGATAGATCGCTGGTTCCTTTACCAGATACAGGATATCGTAAACCTGGAAGCAGAAATAAGCAAGAATAAACACCTTGAAGACCTCTCCTTCGAACTCCTCTCTGAAGCCAAACAAATGGGCTTTAGTGACGACCAGATAGCCGAGCTGCTGAAAGATTGCACCGGCGAAGAGGTCTATGAACACAGGAGAAAGCTGGGCATCAGGCGCGTCTACAAAATGGTGGATACCTGCAGTGCCGAGTTTGAGGCAAAAACGCCCTATTACTACAGCACATTCGAGCCTACTTCCTACGACACGGAAACCAAGGGGGACCTTGAGTTCAATGAAAGCAAGCTCAATGACAAGAAGAAGATAATAGTACTTGGCTCAGGCCCTAACCGCATAGGGCAGGGTATAGAATTCGACTATTGTTGTACCCATGGCCTGATGGCTATTCGTGAAGCAGGTTATGAGTCCATAATGGTGAACTGCAATCCTGAGACCGTTTCCACCGATTTCGATATAGCCGATAAGCTCTACTTTGAGCCGGTTTACTGGGAACACCTCTGGGAAATAATAGATCATGAGAAACCTTATGGTGTAATAGTACAACTAGGTGGCCAGACGGCACTGAAGCTGGCAAAACGGCTCCACGAGAACGGGATAAAGATCGTCGGCACATCGTTCGATGATATGGATATCGCAGAAGACCGCGGGCGCTTCAGCGACCTGCTGAAAGAGCTCGGCATTCCTTATCCTAACTACGGCACTGCTTACAATACAGATGACGCTATCGAGGTAGCCAATGAGGTGGGGTATCCCGTACTGGTGCGGCCATCCTATGTTTTAGGCGGTCAGCGCATGCGCATCGTTATCAACGACGATGAGCTGGAAAAAAGCGTGCTCAGCCTGCTCAAACACCTTCC
>DASPNB010000628.1:0-7061 GCA_035626755.1 Flavipsychrobacter sp. | reverse complement strand
TGGTTACCGTCCTGGCGCACATCCATCTCTACAAAGCCAAAACCTTTTGAAAGACCGGTATTGAAGTCCATAAGAACCTTCACTGACAGTATTTTTCCAAATGGCTCGAATAGCTCTCTCAGCTGTCCTTCATTGGTAGCCGGGTTGAGGTTTCCCACGTAAATATTCATAAGCACGCTTTTTTAGAAGTGATGGCAGAGGTGCGAAAAAACTGAGTAGATATCAGGACAGAAAAGAAGCAGCACAGCCGTTAATTACCTAAAGATAGACTATTAAAGCGGCAACTACTAATAAAACATGCATTTGGGGGAGTATTGTGGCCGCGACTAAGCCACTTATAATAAAGCTTACTGTCCGTCCGGCATTTTATAGAGCACCAGCTCATTTTCATAAAGAACGTACAGCACATGCCTGTTAATGGCAGCACTCAGTACGCGCGCAGAACGTGGAGGAAGCAATAGCTGGTTAGCACTTGTCTTGCGCAGGTCGTATGAATGAAGGGTGCCTGCGTGGCGATAAACCAGCTGTGTACCGTATACCTGCAATTGCTCTACACCAAAAAGTGTGAGGGTGTTGATGTAGGTTCCGTACTGATCGAAAGTGTAGATACCATTGGCAGTATCACAGAGATATAGCTTGCGTTCCCGTTCTACCATGTAAGAAGGTTCAGGCACTTCAGCTAATTGCTGGCGAAGGTCATTGCTCTGCCCAACCGGCTGCAGGTTCTCATCTATCTTCAGCAGGCGTGCGTTGAATTTGTCATAGACCCAGAGATTACCATCTGCGCTCAAAGCTACTGAGGCATTAGGAACAATATTGATCTTCTTCAGGTCCAGTTCGTTCTTTGGTGCCAGCATCCTGTCCAGCAAGATCACCTTAGCATAAGACGGATAGTACACCACCACTCTTAATGGGTTGGTAACATCTACACTGCCTATGTCACCATTCAGCACCGAACGGTAAAAAGTGCTGCTATCCCCTGTCTCTGTAAATTTCACCAGTGAATTATTACTCCTTACCACATATACATTCCCAAGATCATCTACATTCATTAGCCGGGCCTCCATAGGTATAGACCTGATGAGCCGCAACGAATCCGCCGCCCGGAGTTGTACTGCGGGCAGGCAGGCAAGGATAAAAAAGATATGCAGGAGAAGCCTCATCAATTAACTGTAAGACAAATATCATACTAAAATCCTTAAAAGAAGGAACCGGCACCTGCATTAAAGCTAAATAGACCATAGCAGCCTTGGTTTTCTTGATAAAACCGCTAAATTTATGATTGCCTTATAAATTGTAGAGGCTAGTGTATTATGCTTAAGAAGCAGTTATTATTTGCGGCTGTTTTACTATTTGCCACTCAAGGCCTGCTGGCCCAGTCGAAAAACTGTTTAGTATTAGGCTCCAGCCAGGGACAGGTACGTAAACTGCAGGGCACCCCGGAAAGCATTTATAAGAATGACGATGGAACAGAAACCTGGTCGTACGGCAAAAGCAGCCTCACCTTCAAGTCCGGCCTGCTGGAAGCATACGATAACTACGGAAAGAACCTGAAGATATGCAGGGAGGTTGTAGCGGTAGTCAGCCCGGCAGAAAAAGAGAAACAAGGCTACCTGCAACCGGAGCGATCCAAATCAAAAGCTACCAAGACTGCCACACAGCAGTGGATACTAGATAAGCTCAACCAGTATGTAAACAAGGACATCCACATAGAAGGATACTACAGCACGATCTCGGGCACCCAATACCCGGGAAGGAATATCAAGAATACAACCTTCAGCTTTGAAGGTAATACATTGGTGATCCGCTATAAAGTAGATGACCCCCGCGATCCGCATGAAGAAAGCTATTCTTTACCTATACACGACCTGAAAAGAATACATAGCGATGGAGGCAAATTGATACTTAGTGCTAAGAGCAGCTCCATGACACATACCGTCGGCAGGCAGGCAGAAAAAGTAAACAACTACTCTGTGCAGTTCGACTTCCAATCAGAAGCTGATATTAAAACCCGGTTAGTAAGTGCCTTCTCACACCTTCAGAAGTTCTATAAATCTGCTTCTAAGAAGGAAACCTTCTAGATTTTCGCAGCTTATGAAATCGCCTTTTCTAATGCCGGTCGTCTGTCTATGTGCAATGCACTACAGCTACGGCTCATCTGCCCAACCTTTCCTGAAAGGCAAACAGGAAGTGGCAATAGGCTACGGATATTATACCCATGAACAGGCGCTTTCAAGCCTCGGCGAAGAATACGGCAGCGGCATGACTGAATTTGAAAACAGCATACTCAACAACGATGTGACCTACGATGTCTTTGGAGTAGGGCCGATGAAACTTGACAACCGCCGGCGGAGCGGGGCGGTCTTTGTCAATTATTATTTCACCCCAGAATCCAAGTTCTCCATCGGGATTGGTGGAGGCTTCGAGTCTGAAAGCGCTGATGTTGTAGCATACCTCCCGATAATCCCTAATATTACGTTTCGCCACGGTAGCTATACAAGACGGATACTCACCATTGCCCCTGAAGCAAAGCTCTTCTACAATCGCAATAAACGTATTCGCCTATACTGTCTGCTGGGCTTGGGACAATCTCTTGTTTTTGAAACTGCTAAAAGCGATTACACCGGACGCTCGGCGAGCCTTACCTCCAATTATTGGCGGTTTCAGTTAAGCCCATTGGGAATTATGGTCGGTAATCGTATCCGTGGCTTTGCCGAGTTGGGGGTTGGTTACAAAGGTGCGGTCCGCGTGGGCGCTTCATATAAGTTCTGAATTATCCCGGCTTTGCGTTTATTTGCAATATGAGATTCCTGTTCGTATTGGCTACCGTTTATTTCTGTGCTGCCTGCACCGGGCGGCAGGCTGAAAACCATGAAGTTACCGGTGCTGCACAAAATAATTCTGGAACAAACACCACGCCAACCGACGTTGATAGCGTTACGATTGCAGGTATGCCCTGGCTCGACTCACTGGTGTTTGAATATTGCAGCAAAACGACCGATGAAACAATAAAGGCTGTAATGAAAAGTGGTGAACGTATCAGCTGGCTTTACGACCGCATGTACCAAACCGATTCCACCTATTTTATTGTTATTCACCTCGGCCACGATATGGAAGATCATTTTGCCACCGATGGCTGGGTTTATGTAGACACACAAACAAAAAGCGTCTACGAATACGATGTGGTTAACGATAGCATTTACAGATGGGTCCCGTAGCTATTTCTTTATTGCCTTCACGTTCCTTTGTATTCCCCTCCATTTAGAGCGCAGTATAGGCGAATTCTTAAATGTCTTACGGAAGGTTTCTTCACTCATTTCCTCCCATTGCTGCAAGGAAAGATCAAGTACTTCAGGGATTGGCGTGAAGTATTGTTCATTGTGCGGCTTTGCAAAACGGTTCCAGGGGCAAACATCCTGGCATACATCGCAGCCAAAAAGCCAGTTATCCATTTTACCCTGGAACTCTGAGGGTATCATCTCATCTTTCAGCTCTATAGTCAGGTGAGAGATGCACCTGCTACCATCTACCTCAGTTGGCGAAACAATGGCCTGGGTAGGACAGGCATCTATACAACGAGTGCAGGAACCGCAGAAATCGGTATTAAACGCCGCATCAGGAACAAGGTCAAGATCGGTAATGAGCGTGCCAATGAAGAAGAATGAGCCCGAATGCTTTGTCAGAAGGTTACCATTCTTCCCTACCCAACCGAGTCCGCTACGCATAGCCCAGCTGCGCTCCAGTACCGGTGCTGAATCTACAAAGCCCCGGCCGTCTACTTCACCAACGTTCTGCTTGATAAACTCCAATAGCTGATTGAGTTTGTCTCTTATCACGTAGTGATAGTCGGTACCCCAGGCATATTTGGCAACCTTAGGAGCGTCTTCATTTTGTTTTACGGATGGGTAGTAGTTGAGCAATAGCGTTAAAACAGATTTCGCCCCGGGCACCAACTTACGCGGATCTATACGCAAATCGAAATACCGCTCCATATACTGCATGGTGCCCTGGTAGCCATTGTTCAACCACTGCTCCAGCCGCCGGGCATCATCATCCAGTTGCACTGCTTCTGCAATGCCACATGCATCAAAGCCGAGGCGTGCAGCCTCCTGCTTTATAAGAATCGTATGTTTTCGTGCTAATGACAAAACCTAAATACTCCTCTTTGCGAGACTTTGCGTACTCTTAGCGTTCTTGCGTTTAAACTCCAACCGCAAAGGTCGCAAAGCTGCGCAAAGTTCCTGATCATTCTTCTTTCAGTTCCTTAACGGTTACACCGCGAATTTCCGAAAGTTTGAGCATATATATGGCGCTATGCTTTGCCGGGATACCGGCTTTAACAGAACAGAAAAGCTGGAGGTCTTGCTTATAGATGGTGGCCTCAGCCTGCCTGAGGATATAGAGCACCTCGCTCATAGATGGATAATCGAAATTCACCTCTACTATATGCTCCACCCATTTTTCGGTAGTGGGAGCATCTCTGAGGGCCGCAGCAGTAACTTCCTTATAGGCATTGATAAGCCCCGGCACACCCAGCAGCGTTCCGCCAAAGTATCTTACTACCACAATAAGGGTGTTTGTCAGTCCCGCGCTATCTATCTGCCCCAGCATTGGCCGACCGGCAGAACCGGAGGGTTCGCCGTCATCACTTGCACGAAACAACTTGCCGTCAATGCCAATGCGAAAGGCTACACAATGATGGTTAGCTTTGGAATGTTCTTTTTTGAGTGCCTGCACCTTTGCCTTTACCTCATCAACTGTATTGACAGGATAAGCATAGGCAATAAACCTGCTGCCTCTTTCCCTGAATTCAGCCGTAGTGGCCTGTGCCAGGGTTTTGTATTTAATTACTCCCTCCATAAATGTCCCCCAATGATATAAGCAGTATAGCCATAATGGCCAACAACAAGCCAACGATGCGCTGCCTGTTGGCACTCTCTTTAAAAATAAGGATCGCCGAAATACTGGAGGCAATTACTACACCAATATTACTAATGGGTATAGCAGCCGAACTCTGCATATAGTCACTGTTGAGCAGGCGTATAAGATAGTAGATAGAAAAGAAATTGGGGATACCGAGCAAAATACCGGCAATAATATTGCGCGGATGTAGCCTGGTTTTCTTTGTAACCGCCAGGAATGAAACAAGTACCGTCCCGATAATTGCTGCGGTTGAAAATACATGTATAGTATATTCCGCCTGCACCTGCTGCGTATCCAGGTATGCCTGCTCTACGAACTTAACCAGGGTATCGAGCAGGCCGCTGCCCAGAAATAGCAATGCAGGCCAGAAGAGCGATTGCATTTTCCCTTCCTCCCCTTTTACTCTTGTCGTAAGATATACCGCAGGGAAAGCGAGCAGGATACCCAGCAATTTGATAGAAGTAAGATGTTCGCTGTAAAGAAATACCGAAAACAAAACCGGTATTACCAGCGATAGCTTATTGGCAATAGTAGCAGTTGTAATCCCATCTATGCGTGTGCAATAGCCTACCAGGTTGAAGATCGAAATAAAGCCCGCTCCCATTAGCATTGCCCAGGGCAGCCATGGCTCTGAGATACTGCCGCCGTTCACAGGAAAATAGCCCAGAAATATGCTGCCGGTAGCTACACAGGTCCAGTAATTAGCAACTATGGCCTGAAAGGTATCCACCTTATACTTCGGAAAAACCTTGAAGAAAGCATAAAGCAGCGTATTGAGCAGGATGACAGCTAAGAGGTAGAACATCAGGGCGCAAATTTACAATTCCATTCCCTGAATGTATTTATACCTGCTGCCCTTACTCACATATACATTTAACACATCCCCCGACAATTCTGCATCAAACGCCTTTTTAAAGTTGGTGAGCAACGGTGCATGCACGCCCTCCGACATAGAGGCCTGTCCCGTAAACACCCTTGCCTCATCCCAAAGGCCTTCCAGTATAAAGCTATCCAGGAGCTGGGCGCCACCCTCTACTATCAGTGAAAGAATATTTGCCTCGTGCAGCTTCTCCAATATTTGCACAAGGGGATTTTCATTGAACCGTATCCGCACGAAACGGATATTACCTTCCTGTCTGTCTGTTTTATCGTTGATCACCCAGGTAGGCGCGGCACCGTTAAAAACATTGTTAGTGGCAGGCAATTGCAGCGTACGGTCAAATACAATACGTAGCGGTTGTTTGCCTGTATACAATCTTGCCGTCAGTTCGGGATTGTCATTCAGAGCCGTCTGGTAGCCTATAAGTATAGCAGATTCTTCTGTCCGCCACTTGTGCAATAGCTGCCTGCTGGTGCTGTTGGTTATCTGGTAGCGGCTACGGTCAAGGGGAGCAAAATAGCCTTCTGCCGTCTGTGCCCACTTAAGGATAATGTAGGGCCGCTTGTTCTCATGAAAGCAGAAGAAGCGCCGGTTCAGCCAAAGACCCTCTTTCTCCCGTATCCCCTGCTCTATTCGGATGTGATTTTTCTTTAGTATTTCAAAACCTCTGCCATCTACTTCTGCAAAAGGATCTTCATTGGCTACAACTACTTCCTTCACTTTTTCATTCACCAGCCGCGAGGCACAGGGCGGTGTTTTGCCATGGTGCGCACAGGGCTCCAGGTTTACATACATGGTACTGTCAGGTATAAGCTCTCTGTCTTCTTCGGCAACACTGTCCAGGCAGTTCACCTCGGCGTGGGCAAGGCCATATTCCTTGTGCCAACCCTCCCCTATCACCCTGCCTTCGTGCACAAGCACAGCACCCACCATCGGGTTGGGACTCGCAATCCCTACACCCCGGGTAGCAAGCTCTATGGCTCGCTGCATGTATATCTCGTGCTTTTCAGGCATAGCAGCTGTAAATATATAACCTAATTGCTTTATACACTAGCTTTGCAGCCTATGCTTAGCTATGGAGATGCCTTTTATCGCCTTAAAAATGAGCTGCTACCTGTCTATGATGAAGGAGAGTCGGCAGCCATAGCCCATGAGCTGCTTAGCCATATTACAGGCCTAAGGAAGATAGACAGATTAATGAAGAAGGATGACCCGCTGAGCGAGGCGCAAGTGGCTGCATTTGAAAAAGGAAGAAATG
>DASPNB010000627.1:0-4267 GCA_035626755.1 Flavipsychrobacter sp. | reverse complement strand
CGGTGATGCCGAAGCGCCAGTCCTTATACCTTGCCTGCACGCCCA
Source organism: Flavipsychrobacter sp. (assembly GCA_035626755.1). Lineage (GTDB taxonomy): Bacteria > Bacteroidota > Bacteroidia > Chitinophagales > Chitinophagaceae > MKUN01. The sequence continues at coordinate 4,222 of DASPNB010000627.1, read as the reverse complement.
CGTCTATGCCCAGGCCCCATGCATTGGCCATAGATCCCAGGTGGCGGTAAATGATCTTGGCATTACCACCCACAGTGGTCTGTATCTCGGGCTTGTTCTTGAAGATGGTCAGTGCCCTTGCATACGAAAGTATGAAGGCATAGTCGCCTGCCGTCATCGACTTCAGTTTGGTTTCGTCAAACGAGCCGTCAGGCTGCACATAGTCTATCGTGTTGGGTATGTCGTCTATCGCAAAGCGGAGCACGGAGAAAGCCACAACGTGTTTCTTGTCCTTCAGTGGCATTGCAACAGCACCGTAGTCATATTTCGCGTTGCCGGAAAAATACTCGGCGTGCATCAGCCCCGCCTGGTAATCCGATTTCAAATTCATTAGTCCTGCAGGGTTCCAATAAGCCGATGTCACATCCCCCGAAGAGGCCGACTGCGCATTTGCCATCGCAAGACCCCTCGCTCCCACACCAATATTTAGGTACTCATTCACGTAAATCCGTTTCTGTGCGAACGTACTTTGGGTACAAAGCGCACAGAGAACTACCAAAGTCGCTCTCAGCTTCATTAATCTGTAATTAATTGTGTTTATGAAAGATTTGTTAAAGTTAAGGTATTTATACTATCAAAATGGCCCGTTTATTGTCCAAATAGGTAATTTTTCTATCATTAATTTCATATTTGATAAATACACTTGTATAGGTCCCTGATCACAGCCGGTAAGCTCATGCACACGCCTTGCCTTTTTCTGCTAAATTTGCGGCTCTCAAGCTATACATAGATGAACTTAATACAGGATTTGCAGGCCAGGGGACTCGTTCAGGACATCATTCCGGGCACCGAAGAACAATTGCTCAGGGAAATGCCCTCTGGGTATGTGGGTTTCGACCCTACTTCCGACAGTCTCCATGTCGGTAGTCTGCTTCCTATCACCTTGCTGATGCGCCTCCAACGTGCCGGTCATAAGCCTTATGCCCTCGTTGGCGGGGCCACTGGCATGATTGGCGACCCTTCCGGTAAATCGGCCGAGCGCAACCTCCTCGATATGGATACTATTGAGAAAAACTGCCTCGGTATCCGCCACCAGCTCGAAAAATTCCTCGATTTCAGCGATTCCATCCCCAATCCCGCCGTCATGGTCAATAATTACGATTGGTTCAAAGCTCAGGATTTCCTCGGCTTTATCAGGGATATCGGTAAACATATAAGTATCAATTACATGTTAGCCAAGGATTCGGTACAAAAAAGGCTTGAAACCGGCCTGTCTTTTACTGAATTCACCTACCAGCTCATCCAGGGTTTCGACTTTTACTACCTATATAACAATCATAATGTAAAAATGCAGTTCGGTGGTGCCGATCAGTGGGGCAACATCGTTACGGGTACTGAACTCATCCGCCGCAAGGGTGGGGGAGACACTTTTGCCTTTACCTGCAAACTGATCACCAAGTCCGACGGCTCCAAATTCGGAAAATCCGAAAGCGGCAATATTTGGCTCGATCCCGAAAAAACTTCTCCCTACCAGTTCTACCAGTTCTGGCTCAAACTGGCCGATGACGATGCAGAACGTATGGCGCTCATCTTCTCATTCAAACCGGTTGAAGACATTAAGGCGCTCATAGAAGAACACAAGCAGGCTCCGCATCAGCGTAAACTGCAAAAAGCTCTTGCCGAAGAGCTGACAGTTCTCGTTCACAGCGCAGAGGATCTCGAGTTTGCAAAAAAAGCCTCGGAGATATTATTCAGCAACACCGCGGTCGACGCACTGCGTTCTCTCAATGAAAAGCAGCTGCTTGAAGTAATGGACGGGGTACCCCAGGTATCTTCCAGCCGTTCAGCATTAGGAGAGGGCATTGAGCTCCTTTCTTTCCTCGCTGAAAATGGTGTATTCCCCTCAAAAGGCGAAGCACGCAAAATGCTCCAGGCCGGCGGCGTAAGCGTCAACAAAGAAAAAGTAACCGCTATCGATTACAAGATTACAGAAGACCTCCTCCTCAACGGCTCCTACCTTCTCATCCAAAAAGGTAAGTCCAACTACACACTAGCGATTTTTAATTAAAACAAAATGACGACTCCCCTCCTGGCAGGGAGGGGATGCGGAAAAATAGCGAAGCTGGTTTTTTCGGCTGGGGTGGGTAGCAAAGCGGGTGAGCAAAGGCAACAAGCAAATCAACTAGGTCGCTCGCCTCTTACGGAAGTTGAGTAAAGACTGTCATGGTGAGCGGAGTCGAACCATGACTCAGCTCAGTAGAGAGACTAAAGCCTCACCCAAAACCTGCTATCTTTGGAAACCACATGTATTCGCACCATCTTCGAAATATTCTATTACTACTGGCTGTAGTGGCTATCACACTCCCGTCTTTTTTCTGCAATAGCCCCGGGGAAGAACAGGAGGCAACACAAACCTCCCCCTGGCAGAACGTCTACGACACCAATGCACATTACGTTGGCATGGATAAATGCCGAACCTGCCACGAAAGTATCTACCAGACTTTCATCGAAACAGGTATGGGCCAGTCTTTCGACTATGCATCCAAACAAAAATCTTCTGCCGATTTCGCTCCTGCACACGCTCTCGTTTACGATAAAGCACTTGGCTTTTACTACAAACCTTACTGGCAGGGTGATTCCCTTTACGTACTTGAGTTCAGGCTGGAAGGCAGTGATACCGTACACAAGCGAAAGCAAAAGATCGACTACATTATCGGATCAGGTCAGCACACCAACTCACATATCTTTAGCCGCAGCGGTTACTTACATCAGGCTCCCATTACTTTTTACACACAGAAAAAACAATGGGATCTCGCACCTGGTTACGAGGAAGGCAATAACTATCGCTTCAGCCGTTTGATAGAACTGGAGTGCATGTCCTGCCACAATGCTTATCCTGAATTTGAACCCGCCAGTCAAAATAAATTTATCTCTGTTGGTAACGGTATCGACTGTGAACGCTGTCACGGTCCCGGCTCATTGCATGTTGCAGCCAAGCAGGCTGGCGACATAGTTGATACATCGAAAACTCCCGACTATACTATCGTCAATCCTCGTCGTCTTTCTACCGACTTGCAAAACAATATTTGCCAGCGCTGCCACCTCCAAGGTATAGCTGTATTAAATGACGGTAAATCATTCTTCGATTTCCGACCCGGCATGCAATTGAGTGAAGTGATGAATGTCTTCATGCCTCAGTATGAAGGCGCCCGCGATAAAATGATCATGGCTTCTCATGTAGAGCGCATGAAGAAAAGTGATTGCTTTATTTCTTCAGGTAAGATGTCCTGTATCACCTGCCACAAGCCACATGTCAGCGTTAAGTTCACACCTCATACCCAATACCTTGACGCATGCAAAAGTTGCCACGGAGATAGTAGGTCAGCTTGCACTGAAAAACTGGAAATACGCGCGCGCGAAAATGACGACTGCGTAAAATGCCACATGCCGCGCAACGGTAGTATCGATATTCCTCACGTTGCAGTTACGGATCACTTCATTCGCAAACGGCCCATGAGCGATACTCTGGAAAAAAAGATAACCGCCTTCCTCGGCCTTCAGTGTTTCAATAACGATAAGGTCGATGCTATCACGCAGGGACGGGCTTTCATGGAGTTCTACGAAAAGTTCAACCAGAACCGCGCACTTATCGACTCCGCTATCAAATATCTCGACAAAGAAAAAGACAGGGAAGCTTCTGAAAAGCAAAACCGCGACTATATCCGTGCCTACTTCTTGCTTAGCGATTTTGCAAAGGTGACACAATATGCCGCCAAGTTATATCCTGAAAATATTGTAGATGCCTGGGCCGCTTATCGCATTGGTGAATCTTATTTCCAATTACAAAAACACTCGGAGGCTTTACCTTGGTACAAACGGGCCACAGAGATGCTTCGTTTCTCACTCGACTTCCAGAACAAATACGGCACCTGTCTACTCGCCCTCAACAGGCTCAGCGAAGCACAAAAAGTATTCGACTTTGTACTCAAAGAAGATCCCGATTATGTGAGCGCCAACACCAACATCGGCTTCATCTACATGCAGCAGAATAACCTGACGATGGCCTACTATCATTTACTAAAAGCAAACACCCTCGACCCCGATCATCAGCAAACGATTTTCAATCTCGCCATCCTCTACCACGGCGAAGGCAAAGACGACAAAGCAAAAGCCCTTCTCCTCCGCCTACTCAGGAGCGACCCCCAAAACGAACGCGCCCGGATGATGCTCTCAGAATTATAAT
>DASPNB010000626.1:0-2407 GCA_035626755.1 Flavipsychrobacter sp. | reverse complement strand
CTGATAGCCATCACAATCGCAGCCAGTCCGAAGGCAAGATTCCAGGAGTATTCTTTGCCTATGGTGATACAGGCGTAACCACCAAGTAGTGCGCCGATATTGATTCCGGAGTAGAATAACGAAAAACCAGCATCCCGGCGTGCATCACCTGTCTTATATAGGCTGCCTACCATGGTAGAGATGTTAGGCTTAAAGAAGCCGGTGCCTATGATATTGAAACTAATACCGAGGAAGAAGAATTTATGCGGATCTGCCGCGAGTATACAACTACCTACGATCATCAGCAGGCCGCCCCAGAAAAGGGACTTGCGGAAACCGAGTATTTTATCGGCAAAGAGACCACCAATAAAAGTGAAAGCATAAACAAAAGCCTGGGTAGCGCCATATTGCAGGTTGGCTACATCGTCCTTCATGAACAGCTCATGCACCATGAAGAAGGTGAGCATGCCGCGCATACCGTAGAAGCAGAAACGCTCCCACATCTCCGAAAAGAACAGGTACCAAAGCTGCTTAGGATACTTACCGGAGAAGTTCTGTATCTTCTCCAACTCAGGGTCTACGTTAGGATCGTTTTTAAATATTTGAGATTCCTGGTCCATTATTAGTCATTTATTGTAGTTCCAAAATAAACTTTTATTTCCTATTCCCCCTTTTTTCTCCCCCACAAAAAAGCCTCCCGAGGCGGACCAAGGGAGGCTTTCATTAATATCAAACATTTTACCTGATACCGTGCATCATCTTCAGCAGTCTTTTTGAAAGGAAGAACAATACTATAGATGCAGCGCCCGACATTACGATAAAGAGTACAAAGAAATCGTAGAGCGTTGTCATTTCATATCCAAGGAAGGAGGTTGTTTTTCCTGCTTCAGGATAGAATGAGCTGAGTGTGCCAGCGAACTTATTGGCAGTAGCATTGGCCAGGAACCAGGTACCCATAAGGAGCGAAGCGAAACGGGCCGGGGCCAGCTTGTTCACCAGCGAGAGACCGATAGGCGAGAGGCAAAGTTCGCCGACGGTGTGCAGGAAATATAATGTGATCAACCACATCATACTCACTTTTACAGCGCCTATATCCTTCACACCAATAGCAATCACCACATAGCCCAATGAAAGGAATAAAAGACCAAGGGCCTGCTTGTAAGGCGAGGCGGGTTCCATCTTTCTTTTACCCAGTTTACCCCACATCTCAGCGAAGAGCGGTGCGAGAATAACGATGAACACCGCGTTTACACTATTGAATGTGGCAGCAGATATCTCATCCATGTCGAAACGCTCTCCGGAGATAAAGGCAGCAATACAGAGATATACGAGATAAGCACCTACGGCGCTGAAGAGGTATTTGAATTCCTTGGGTATGCTCATGATGCTTTGCAGCACATAGTAAAGAATGAGCGCCAAGGCTGTTATCGCCACATATACCATACCCATGGAGGTGTGTATATTCAAAGTCCTGTCTGTCTGCTCATCTGCAAAGAAAGTGAGTGAGGCACCTGCCTGCTCAAAAGCAGCCCAGAAAAAGATAACGAAGAAGGCCGCTACGAATACCACAATGATACGCTGTCTTTCTATCATGGATAGTGAGGAATCTGTAAGGATCAGACCCGGGGCTACGATAGAGATACTGAAGATCACAGAACCTATCCAGTCCTGCTCCATAAGGAAATGAAACACAGGGATAAGCACCACTAATATAGCTGCCCATATAAGCATGCTTGTCTGCGATATCTTTCCTCCTTTTACTTCACTATCCACATCCTTAGAATCAACAGCCAATGTAGGGGCCTGGTCCCTTGACATATTAGCATCGCGCTTTTTATTGGCAATGGCGCCTACGGCCTCTCCTTCAGGAGTAACGAGGTATTTCTTCTTCATCAGTTCGAAAGAAAACACGCCCACTATCATACCGATACAGGCGGCCATAAAGCCCCATTTGAAGTCGGCCGGATTACCTGTGTCACCCAGTATACCGCAAACCAGAGGAGAGAAGAATGCACCAAGGTTGATACCCATATAGAACAGAGTAAAGGCAGCATCGAGCCTCGAATCGCCCCGGGGGTACAACTGACCCACCATTGTAGAAATGTTTGGCTTGAAGAAGCCGTTACCGATGATGAGGGCGGTAAGACCGATCCACATCAATATATTGGCCATGTCTATATTCTCATAATTGGACGCGCTGAAGAACATCATTAATTGCCCAATGGCCATAAGTATACCACCCACCAGGATTGAGCGCCTGTTGCCCCAGTACCTGTCTGCCACATAACCACCTATCAGCGGAGTAAGGTAAACCAGTCCCGTATAGCTGCCATAAACGTTAGAAGCATGTGCCTTGTCGAAGAACAGGGCTTTCGTCATATACAGGGCGAAAATGGCGCGCATGCCGTAGTAGCTGAAGCGCTCCCAC
>DASPNB010000625.1:0-7676 GCA_035626755.1 Flavipsychrobacter sp. | reverse complement strand
ATCGGCGAAGGGTTACTCTGGTCACTGGCCGGCGGGCTAAGCGGTATTGTAGTGGGTTTATTGCTATGCCTGGGCCAACAGCAATTTGAGTGGATTAAAATGAGTGGCTTTATCATCGACGCGTACCCCGTAGATATTGTCTTTACCGATGTACTGCTCGTTATCGCGACCATTGTAGTAGTGGGTATACTTGCAGCATGGTATCCATCGCAAAAGGCGTTAAAAACAGAAATGTCGGGACTAAAATCCTAAGCCTACATTTTCTCGGGAAGCTTAATACCCAGAAGCTTCATAGCATTTCTCAGCACCTGCGCTGCCAGAATGATGATCATCAACCTTAGTTGTTTCTTCTCTTCATTTTCAGCCTTAGATATACTGTGCTCATCGTAGAACGAATTGAACAGTTGCGCCAGGTGGAAGGAATAGTTACAAATCAAAGAAGGATTATATTCCCCCGCAGCCGCCTCCAGTATGTTTGGATATTGCTCAAGAGCCAGTATTAGCTTCTTTTCCGCCGGCGTAATAGCCTGGGAAAGTGAAGGTGTGGCAAATTGTCCTTCGGCAGCTGTTAGCGCAAGGCCTTCTTTTCTTAAGATAGAACAAATGCGTGCGTGGGCATACTGTATAAATGTAGCCGTAAAACCATGTAAGTCTATTGACTCTTTAGGGTTGAAGATCATCTTCTTTTTAGGATCTACACGCAGCAAATAGAACTTGAGCGCACCCATTCCTATCGTGTCATACAGATTCATTAGTTCTTCCTGGCTGAAGCCTTCGGTCTTGCCAGCCTGCTCTGTCTGTTCTTTAGCCAGGGCGACCATTTCGGCCATCATATCGTCGGCATCTACTACCGTGCCTTCCCTACTCTTCATACGTCCGCTTGGGAGTTCTACCATTCCGTACGAAAGATGAAAAATACCATCTGCGCATGGCTCGCCTATCTTTTTTAGTATCAGCTTCAGCACCTGCATATGATAGTTCTGCTCATCGGCAATAACATATACAGATTGATCCATCTTAAAATCATTGTACTTCAGCACAGCTGTACCTAAATCCTGTGTGATATATACCGAGGTACCGTCACCGCGCAACAGCAGTTTTTCGTCCAGGCCATCTGCAGTAAGATCTATCCAGACAGAACCATTCTCTTTCTTAAAGAGCACACCTTTTTCCAGTCCTTTCTCTACTATATTTTTCCCGAGCAGGTAGGTATCACTTTCATAGTACATTTTGTCAAAGTCGACACCCAGCTTTTTATAAGATTCCTCAAAGCCTTCATACACCCAACCATTCATCGTTTTCCAGAGCTCGATCACACCTGGGTTACCAGCCTCCCACTGACGGAGCATCTCCTGTGCTTCCTTCATTATAGGTGCTTCCTTCTCTGCGGTGGCTTCTTCCATGCCATCCGCAACTAGTTTTGCCACCTCTTCCTTGTAGGCGTCATTGAACCTTACGTAGTAGTCGCCTACCAGGTGATCGCCCTTTATATTAGAGGTTTCGGGCGTTGCACTATTGGCATATCGCTGCCAGGCTATCATTGACTTACAAATATGGATGCCGCGGTCGTTGATAAGGTTGGCTTTAATTACTTCATTGCCATTTTCCTCCAGTATTTCGGCCATTGCATAGCCCAGAAAAATATTTCTCAAGTGACCGAAGTGCAGGGGCTTATTCGTATTCGGAGAGGAGTACTCTACCATCACTTTCTTACCGGTAGCCGGCCTTTTGCCGAAATCCTTGTTGGCTACTTCGGTATGCAGGAATTCGGCCCAGGTGCTATCGTGGAAAGTAAGATTCAGAAAACCGCTGACAACCTGGTAAGAAGCAATAAAATGATGGTGGTTGGAAAGGTAATCGCCCAGCTGACGACCCAGTTCATCCGGCTTTTGCCGCAATAGTTTTACAAAGGGGAAAAGCACTATAGTATAGTCCCCGGTAAACTCCGGTTTCGTCTGATTGATAGCTACCATTGAAGGATTAATATCCGCGTCGGGATACAATTCCTTCAAAGCCGCTATAGTTATGTCCTTTAGCTGTGCGACAAGCGCCATTTTTAATCAATTTGTCGCAAAAATAGCTTTTTTTGACCCAGCCGCCTGTGACATATGTCTTTTAGCCAAAGGTATCCCGGCATACACAGCAGCTACAGTACATTTTTGACCTGCGGGGTTTGGGGAAGGGGACCTTATCTTACGTCTAATAAAGAGAAGGAATATTAGGCGAGGCGGTAAATTGCTATCTCGTCAAATCCCTTATCTTTGTTTTTATTGCAATTAACCGTAAGAATGAAAAAACTCGTTTTATTGGCCTTTGCCACCATTTCCCTATCCATTACAGGATGTGACGAAGATTTTGAAGTAGCAGCCCCTTATAAGAATATTACTATTGTATACGCTATGCTGAATCATGCTGACAGCGTGCATTATATCAGGATACAGAAGGCATTTATGGACCCTAATAAGAGCGCTATAGACATGGCCAAAGTATCTGATTCCAGCTTTTACCCTGAAGACGCACTTGAAGTAGAAATAAGGGAAATTTTCCCGAACGGAACTGTAATAACTGATCCGAATCTCGCATACAGGGTAAATATGGCCAATGAAAATGTGGTGAAGGAGCCGGGAACCTTCTTTACCAGTCCCAATTATGCCTATAAATACTACAAGCATTTAAACAAGAACAACAGGTACCGCATAGTAATAACTAATGTGATTACGGGCGATGTAGATTCTGCCGAGACCGCTATTATTTCCAGTGACACGACACAAGGAAATTTTTATGTGCTGGCATTTGGCGACTACAACTATCCGCCTCAAACGCTCGCTTTCAGGCAGACAACGGCTGTTGGCCACAAGTATAAGCTACCTGTAAATGTAACATCGCCGGCAAAAGTAGTAGAAGGTATCATTCGCTTTTCATATTGGGAAGTAGACCACATCAACCCCGATCAGCACAAATTTGTTGACTTTCCGTTTGCAACAGCGGTAGTTGATAATGGCTCAGCCACCCTGGAAACGCATAACTCAGCTTTTTACAGTTTTTTCCGTACGGCCTTAGGTGAGGCTCCCGCGAGCGTTGAACGCTTCCTGGACAGCCAGTGTGTTATAGATGTATATGCAGGAAGTGAGGACTATTATACTTACCAGAAAATAACTGCTACCCAGATGAGCGGTATTACCAGCACGGAAATTAAGCCCATCTATACGAATATGATGGGCACTGACGTGTATGGATTATTTACAACCAGGGCGGTTCGCCACGGGATTCATATCCCAATTGACAAGGTAACTGTAGATTCACTGGCTTCAAACCCGGTAACGCTTCCAACACGCCTGAAGGATAAGTTCTACGGGGAATAATGTTTTGACAGTTTACACTTCAGAAAATGCCTTAATGCTTCACATTAAGGCATTTTTTTATTGCGTACCTGACAGACCTGACAATATTGCATAAAAAAGGTCCATTGGCATATATATTGACAATATTCTGTTACCGAACAGGTAAATAAAAAATACAATACATAATAAAATTGACTATGGGAAAAATTATTGGCATTGACTTAGGAACTACCAACTCTTGCGTAGCTGTAATGGAGGGTAACGAGCCGGTGGTAATAGCAAATGACGAGGGACGCCGTACGACACCTTCGATCGTGGCTTTTTTGAAGAACGGTGAGCGTAAAGTAGGTGACCCTGCCAAGCGCCAGGCTATCACTAATCCGCAGAATACCATCATGTCTATTAAGCGTTATATGGGTCGCCGCTTTGATGAGGTAACCGGTGAAATGACGCATAACTCTTATAAGATTGTAAAGGGTGATAATAACACCCCACGTGTAGATATTGAGGGCAGGATGTATACTCCCCAGGAGATTTCAGCCATGATCCTTCAGAAAATGAAGAAAACTGCTGAGGAGTTCCTGGGACATGAGGTGAGCGAAGCAGTGGTAACTGTGCCGGCATATTTTAACGATGCACAACGCCAGGCTACCAAAGAAGCAGGTGAAATTGCCGGCCTGAACATCCGCCGCATCATCAATGAACCAACGGCCGCTGCCCTGGCATATGGAATGGACAAACAACACAAAGACAGCAAAATAGCTGTATTTGACCTTGGTGGTGGTACATTCGATATTTCGATATTGGAACTGGGAGATGGCGTTTTTGAAGTAAAATCAACCAACGGCGATACTCACCTTGGCGGCGATGACTTTGATAAGGTTATCATGGACTGGCTGGCTGATGAATTCAAAAAAGACGAGGCTGTAGACCTGCACAAAGATCCGATGGCATGGCAGCGCCTGAAGGAAGCTTCTGAAAAAGCGAAGATTGAGCTATCGTCTTCACAAGAAACTGAAATAAACCTGCCATATATAACGGCAGTAGATGGTGTGCCTAAACACCTGGTACGTAAGCTGAGCCGTGCAAAGTTTGAGCAACTGGCAGATAGCCTGGTAGAGCGTACACTGGAGCCTTGCCGCAAAGCACTGAAGGATGCCGGTATGCAGAAGACTGAAATAGACGAAATCATCCTGGTAGGTGGCTCTACACGTATCCCTAAGATACAGGAAGTAGTGGAAACCTTCTTCGGTAAGAAACCTAATAAGGGTGTGAATCCTGATGAGGTAGTGGCGATAGGTGCTGCTATACAAGGTGGGGTACTGACGGGCGATGTGAAAGATGTGCTGCTGCTTGACGTAACTCCGCTTTCGCTGGGTATCGAAACTATGGGTGGTGTAATGACCCGCTTGATAGAGTCAAACACTACTATACCTACACGTAAGAGCGAAGTATTCTCAACTGCGAGTGATAACCAGCCAAGCGTAGAAATCAATGTAATACAAGGTGAGCGCCCGATGGCAAAAGACAACAAGTCGCTGGGACGTTTCATCCTGGATGGCATTCCTCCTGCGCCGCGCGGTGTTCCACAGGTAGAGGTGATCTTTGATATAGACGCCAACGGTATCCTTCACGTAACTGCTAAGGACAAGGGCACAGGCAAGCAGCAGAATATCCGTATAGAAGCGGGTAGCGGCCTGAGTAAGGAAGAAGTAGAACGCATGAAAAACGAAGCGAAAGCTAATGAGGAATCAGATAAAGCGGTTCGCGAGCGCGTAGAAAAGCTCAACATGGCTGATGGTCTCGTGTTCAACTCAGAAAAACAACTGAAAGAATATGGCGACAAAATACCAGCAGACCAAAAGACTACGATTGAAAGCGCGGTGACTAAGCTGAAAGAAGCGCATAAGAACGAAGACATTAGTAATATAGACTCTGCAGTGGAGGAGTTGAATGCCGCATGGCAGGCAGCGAGCCAACATATCTATAGCCAGGGCCAGCAAGAGGGAGCTCAACCAAATGAGGGAGCTCAGCAGCAAGGTAGCAACGATAATGTAGCTGATGCAGAATATGAAGAAGTAAAGTAATTTTAACAGATAGGGTTTAGATGAACAGATCCCCGGGCTAGTTCCCGGGGATTTTTATGTGCAAAGGCATAATTTTTTTGCCTCTATTGACAAATTTGGAACTATGAAAAATGCAAGAAAGGAAAACATCAATACCGGAAAACGTACTGATGTGAACAGGCAAAGGCCTGAGAACAAGGATAACCTGGACAGCAGAGAAAACCGCGAACAGGGCTTCAGGGAAAATGATAACAAACCCGAAAGAAAAGAAAAAAAGAACAAGAGAGTGTAAAAATAAAAAGAGCGCCAATCGGTGCTCTTTTTATTTCTTAGACCTGTCTCTACCTGAGTAAAGTAATATTTCCCTTTTTAGTTAGAGTATTGTTATCAACAAACTTTACCTCAAGTACATAAGCATAAGCTTCCATTGGCTGCTCCTCACCCCTGTAACGACCATCCCAGCCTGCGCTATGCTGGCCAACGAGGTCGGTTTCGATTGTAGTGGTTTCAAATACCAACTCACCCCACCTGTTAAAGATCATCAGGTGCAGATTGGCCATACCTACGCCGCGAACATACAGCATATCATTTTGCCCGTCACCATTAGGTGAGAAGGCAGTGGGTATATCGGCAAGTGGCAATATATCGGAAAATATAGAGCGGCATATGCTATCGGGGCAATTGTCTTTGTTATTGGCGGTAAGACATATAAGGAAATCACCGTCCCTGTTGAAGAGCTTAACAGGATTTACGTCTGTGCTGTTACTGCCGTCACCAAAATCCCATAGGTAGCTATCCGCGAATTGCGAAAGATTGGTAAACGTTATCGGCTTGTTCCTTTCAGGCACTTCAGGCGTAAAAATAAAGTCTGCTATAGCTTGTTGTCTTATATTGATAGTCTGCTTCATGGTGTCACTGCCATTACAAGCGAGGGCATTGTAGGCGACAACTGTCACATCGTACTGTCCCGGTTCATAAGTATGCGTGAAGCTATTAAGCGTAGAAGTGTTGCCATCTCCAAGGTCCCACCAGTAACTGGCGCCATTCACCGATTCACCACTGAAGTTGATATCGTATACACCACATACATCCGGTATAGGCGGGAAATTAACATCTACAAAGAGATTGGTAATGATTACGGTGCGTGAAATAGAATCTATTTTATTGCAGGAAGTAGAATCTTCGATGTTCAGGGTAATGGTGTAGGTACCTGTCCCCGGATAGTTATGTGGTCCCGGATTAGGACCTGTAAACGTTGTACCATCACCGAAGTTCCATGTAAATATCGTAGCCGACGTAGTGTAGGGCGAAAGATTAGTTACGGTTGCAATGTAAGGGTCGCAGCTGTCAGTAACCACAGCTGTAAAGTCAGCTGCAACATCTCCGCTATCAACAATAACCGTGAGATAGTCAGTGTCAGAAGTATTACATACAGAGCCCTGGCTATTTAAAGAGATCAGTGTTATTGTATAAGTACCCATGTTTGTAAACGTATGCGAAGGATTCGACTGGCTGCTTACCGGCGACCCATCTCCGAAATCCCAGGCATAAGTATCAGCATTGGTAGAGTTGTTGGTGAACTGGACCACGAATGGCGAGCACCCCCGTCCTGATGGGGATGGATCAGCCGAAGCGACTACACTGGTGGAATTAAAGTTAATAGTGTAAGTAACAGTATCAGCCTCTGTACATAAGCCGGCAGTATCATTCACAATAAGTGTAATAGTATAGGTGCCTGTATCAGGATAGGTCTGTAAGGAAGGGTTCGCGCCGCTAAACGTCACTCCGTTTCCGAAATCCCATTGATAGGTTGCAGTAGTGGAAACGACGGTGGATGTATTGGTAAAAGTAGCTGTGTATGGCCCGCAGGAATCAACCAACTGACTGGTAAAACCTGCAACAACATCCCCGGTGTCCACGGTTATGGTTAGCGTAGTTGAGTCGGAAGTATTACAGGCCGTAGTGCTATTAGCGATCAATGTCACAGTATAAACTCCCGGTCCGTAAGTATGAGAAGGAGTGGCGTTGGTATCCAGTGCAGACCCATCGCCGAAATCCCATACGTATGAGGTTGCATTGCTCGAGTTATTCTGGAATTGTACCGTGAGCGGTGAGCACCCCGAGACATTATTGGCTGAGGCTATTGCATAAACAGGCCCAACTTCGAAGTTGATCTTTATTGTAACCACACTATAGCCGTCGAGGTTGTTTGGGTAAGCACCTAAATTACTACCGGGATAAGTAGGCGCCGCAGAACAGATGCCCTGGT
>DASPNB010000624.1:0-2243 GCA_035626755.1 Flavipsychrobacter sp. | reverse complement strand
ATCTGCCAGATCCCTGTTATCATGACGGGCCGTGAGACGAAGTTTTACCATGCCATAAGAAGGCAGGTAAGCCAATTTGACATAGGAGGGAAGAGAAGCTTCAAACCCGATAAGCCTGTCGGCTATAACCGACTCTCCCTGACCTGCTGTCAATAATGTGCGATGCACAACAGCCGGAAGTGAAAAACTTTCTTTTAGCTTTGGGATAACACTGTGAATCATCAGTCCTTTCATTTCGTGTGGTACGCCAGGAAGAGAAATGTAAATGACATTATCTTTCTTAAACCACATGCCGGGTGCTGTACCCCGATTGTTGGGAAGAACCTGGCAGTTATTAGGTACTTCAGCCTGCATGGCATTTCTCTCCGTAAGAGGTCTGCCCAGCTTTTGAAATATATCGGTTACATTTTTTAGCACATCTTGGTCTACAATCAAATGTGATTGGAAGTATTGGCAAAGTGCAGGCTTGGTAATGTCGTCGGCTGTAGGACCTAAGCCGCCTGTGATAATAAGAATAGGGCTCTTCTTTGCTTCTTCTGCCAGCGATGTCAATATAGCTTCCTTGTCATCGGCTATGGCTACCCTTCTTTTAACCCATATGCCTATCTTGTTCAACTCCTGTGCTATGAAGGCACTATTGGTATCGATGGTTTGTCCTATCAGCAGTTCATCACCTATGGTTATTATCGAAGCATTAACTTCATTCATAGTCGAAAACCTTAATTTTAGCGCAATGTACACCAGGATGAAAAGAATCGTTTTATTGGCAGCCCTACTGATACCTGTTGGTCATCTTTCTGCGCAGACCATTACAACAAAACTTTCTAGGGCATGGACCATCTTTGAGAAGGATTCACAAATGAAAAGCGGAATAGCTTCCCTTTACGTGATAGATACGAAAACTGGAAAAGTTGTGTTTGATAAGAATTCAAGAATTGGGTTGGCACCTGCCTCTACTCAGAAGATCATTACCAGTGCAGCCGCTTACGAAGTGCTGGGTAGTGGCTTTCGCTATGAAACATCATTTGGCTATTATGGTAACCTAAATAATGATAAGCTGAGTGGTAGTATATATGTCAAGCCATCGGGTGATCCTACCTTGGGAAGCTGGCGATGGAAAGAAACTTCAGAAGACTCTGTCATAAGAAGAGTGGTAGAAGCTATCGGGAAGACTGGGATAAAGACCTTTGGATCATTTACAGTAGATGCTACCGGTTGGGAATCTGAAACTATACCTGGTGGGTGGATGTGGGATGATATAGGTAATTACTATGGTGCAGGTGCAGATGCACTGAACTGGCGGGAGAATCAATATGACCTGATCATGAAATCGGGTAAGAATATAGGCGACCCGGTATCGATAACGGGGACAAGACCTATGTTATATAGTTATGACTTTGTATCGAATGTGACTTCTGCAGCTAAAGGAACTGGTGATAATTCTTATATCTATTTTTCGCCTACTGCTTCGAGAGGCATGGTAAGGGGAACGATACCGATAGGGGAGGACCGTTTTATTATTTCGGGTGCTATGCCATCCGCTAGAAACCAATTGTTAGCAACATTGAATGATTCTCTGTCTAAGAAGGGCGTTAATAAAGAGTTTATGAACCTGGTGGTGGATAAATTTAGCCAGAATAAGGCTCCCATGAGTGTGACAAATTTCCATTTAGAGGTTTCACCTCCGCTGGATAGTATCAACTATTGGTTCCTGAAGCGTAGCATAAATTTATATGGGGAGGCTTTGGCAAAAACGATTGCTTTCAAAAATGGTAAAAGCGCATCGTCTGAGACTGGTGCGGGTGAGATTGAGAAGTTGTGGAGCAGTAAGGGTATAGGTGTGCATAGAACAGAATTGAATATGCATGATGGTTCGGGCTTATCGCCGCTGAACAGGACATCTACTCATGCACAAGTAGCAGTATTACAATATGCTAAAAAGCAGCCCTGGTTTGGTGGTTATTTCCTCGGCTTTCCTGAATATAATGGCATGAAGATGAAGAGCGGAACAATCAGTGGCGTAAAGGGGTTCTGTGGTTATCATACCGGTAAGGATGGGAAACAATACATCTTTTCCTTCCTGGTTAATAATTACAATGGTTCTTCATCTGCCCTAGTGCAGAAGATGTATAAGGTGCTGGATGTGATGAAGTAGTGATTGGTTGATTAGTTAATAAGTTAATGGGTTAATAAGTGGTTGAGTAGTAGAGTGGTTGAGCAAGTTGATCCGTTTTTGTATCTTT